>CADBTD010000204.1 GCA_902797535.1 uncultured Ruminococcus sp.
AGTCTACCCGACAGGCAAGGTGACGAAGTTCCTATGGGGCGGAAAAAGCGCCGTAATGTCCGAAACTCCCGCACTCAAGCCCTACACCTTTGACGGTGCAAAATATGACCGCATCATTTTCGGTTTTCCTGTGTGGGCATCGAATATTGCGCCGCCGATCCGCACTTTTATCAAGGAAAATGACCTCAGCGGAAAGCGCTTTGCCGCTTTTGCCTGTCAGGCGGGAAACGGTGCGGAAAAGGCTTTTGACAGGCTTTCTGCACTGTTAAGCAAACCGCTTGACGAACGTCTTGTGCTTATTGATCCGAAATCCCGCCCTTCCGAAGAAAATGATACAAAGATCAACGATTTCTGCGGAAAATTAGGGTGATATCCTGCGCAAATGCCCGATTTTACAGCGTTTTTCGTATGTTCATCATGAACGTTGATTCTGAGCAGGAAAAAAGGCTTGAAAAAGCGGCTGCGATGTGGTAAAATAGAGAAGAAGTTACCGCAAGGAGGAAAAATATATGAAACTGATATCATGGAACGTAAACGGGTTCAGAGCTTGTTTGCAGAAAGGGTTTGCAGAGTTTTTTGACAGCGCAGATGCCGATATTTTCTGCATACAGGAAACGAAAATGCAGCCCGATCAGGCTGATTTTTCTCCCGAGGGTTACTATAAATATTTTCACAGCGCTGTTAAGAAAGGGTATTCGGGTACGGCGGTGTACACTAAGAAAGAACCGCTAAGCGTGGAGTTCGGGATAAACGGCGCTCACACCGACGAGGGCAGGGTCATCACCTGTGAGTATGAGGACTTTTACTTTGTGTGCTGTTATGTGCCGAATGCGCAGAACGAACTTAAAAGGATAGATTACCGCATGGAGTTTGAGGACGACATGAGGACGTATCTCAGCGGTCTTGACAGCAGAAAGCCTGTTATATACTGCGGTGACCTGAATGTTGCCCACAATGAGATAGACCTGAAAAACCCGAAGTCTAATGCGGGCAATGCAGGCTTTTCCGATGAGGAAAGGGGCAAATTCACCGAGCTGCTGGAGGCAGGGTTCGCGGATACCTACCGCAGGCTTTATCCCGATGTGACGGGGGTGTATTCCTGGTGGTCATACCGTTTCAATGCCCGCAGGAACAACGCAGGCTGGCGCATAGACTATTTTGTGGTGTCTGAGCGCATAATGGAAAAGGTAAGCGACTCGAAGATACTTACGGATATAACGGGAAGTGACCATTGTCCCGTTGAGCTGGACATAGTATTCTGATCCTTTCGATGGAGAAAAGCACAACCTGCTGTGCGTGAGCGCATGAGTCTCCGCAATACAGTGAAAACAGGATAAAATGATAAAAAGCGCCGCAGTGCTTCCGATATGCGCGGAAGTGCTGCGGCGCTGTATTCAGGAGAAAAAGATAATGTGCTTATTTTAGCTTTATTGCGGAAACGTCAACATGATTGGGTATGCTGTTGAAGGTGTAGGAGGCTATCTTATCGCTGTTGTATACCACATATTCGTTTCTGTAGTTCAGGGGGATCACTACGCTGCTTTCGTTGGCGGAGTTGAGTGCTTTTGTGAATATCTCCTGTATCTTTGCGCTGTCGTCATAGGTGTAAAGGCCCTTGATGAGATCCTTTGCTTCGGCTTCGGACATGGTCGCAAGTGCCTTGGCTACCTGGGGGTCGGTGGAGTAGATGCCGTCAGCAGCCGTATAGTCGGTGGAGGGGTACATATTTGCCACAAAGGTATAGGGGTCATAGGGGAACCAGTAGCTTATGTAGGCGGTCATCTCATAGTCTGTCTGTGAGAATATCTTATCAAAGAAGGTCATGAGGTCCAGGGGGTCGGTCTTTACCTCGATGCCCAGTTCCTGCATGGTCTGCTGATAGTACAGCACCACGTCGTCATAAACGCCTGTGGCGGGGTAGGTTATGGTGTAGGAAAGCTCGGTGCCGTCCTTGTCGCGGATACCGTTTCCGTCCGAGTCCTTCCAGCCGCTGTCGGGGCGTTCGATGTATGACAGCATACGGGCAAGAGTGCTTTTTCCGCTGCCGCAACGCCGAAATCGTGGGTCACGACTATCATGGACATACCCTCATCTCTCAGCTGTTCAAGCCGTGTGAGTATCATGTATTCGCTGGCGGCATCGACTGCGGTGGTGCATTCGTCGGCTATGATGCTGAATATCGGTATATGCACCGCAAAGACTATCATCAGCATAAAGCCTATCCAGTAGTTGGGGACGGACATACACACTATTCCGAAAAGGCAGACGGTCTTGTCGGCAAAGCCGCCCTTCCGTGATGCCGAAAGCACACCGAGGGTGATGCTGAGCACTATCGTGAAGAGAAGCGACATGACCGCAAGGATAAGTGTGGGGCGCATGGAAGCCGACAGCTCTTCGATTATGGGTTTTCCCGTGTTGTAGGAGCTGCCGAAATCGCCTTTGACCGCCCTTGCAAGCCAGTCCGCATACTGCTGAGGCAGAGGCTTGTCAAGGCCGAGCTCATGACGGACCTGCGTCACCTGTTCTTCGGTGGGGCGGGCGTATCTTCTCACGGCAAGCGCCTGTGCCGCATCGACGGGGGAGAGGCTCGTATAGAAAAAGGTGAGGAGCGTCACGCCGAAAAGCAGCTTGCCTTCACTGACGTCCCAGAAGCCTGCGATGAGCTTTGCAACGGTGGACTTGCCGCTTCCCGATGCGCCCA
>CADBTD010000205.1 GCA_902797535.1 uncultured Ruminococcus sp.
ATAACGCAGTTCAGCATAATAACAGCACATATGGCATACGAAGGCGGCAGCTTCACCGGCTCGCAGATGCTCTGGTTTCATGCAAACGGCGCATTCCTGCCTGTAACAGCGGCGTATATAAATATGCTGATATACCCGAAAGAGTGCAGAAACGCTCTTTACAGAATAGTGACGTATGTTTTTTCGGTAATGACCATGTTCAGCCTTATCGCATGGATAATAATACCTATACTATATACATTCGGAAAAGCTCCTGCCACTGATGACTGTACAAAATTTCTTGATGTCTTCACAAAAGACCGAAGCCCCTATTGGGTGACCGGCTGTGCGGCACTCATGATAACTTTAGGCGAAGCACTCATGCTTGCGAAGCACGTTTTCACCAATTTCAAGGAACTTATGAGGACCGCTGTAAAAGACGGCAAAAGTCAGTCTTGACAAAAAAAGTACTATAATGTATAATTAAAGCATATTGTTTTTGTATGAATAACAGCATCGGAGGTCATAGAAATGGCTAATATAGAAGAAAAAATAGGCGAGATCGTCGAAGATCTCATGAAAGACTATGAGGGCGGCAAGACCATTGACGAATTCAAGTCGCTGGCACAGCCCGACAAGGACAAGGTGATAGACATCCTTGATAAGTTGAGAAGGCTTATATTTGCAGGATATTTCCGCAGCAGCAATCTGAAGGTATACACCATCAGAAATAATATCACAATGCTTCTTGAGGATATAATATACAACCTGACAAAACAGATATCTATAGTTCTGAGAACTACGGAAGAATACGAAAAAGCATTTGAAGAAGAGATATATGACGCGGCCGAGCATCTGACTCTTGAATTTGTCAGCCGCATACCCAAAATAAGAGAATACATCGAAACCGATGTACAGGCCGCATACGACGGCGACCCTGCTGCATTCAGTACCGATGAGATAATCTACTCTTACCCGGGACTTTATGCTATAGTTACCAACAGGATAGCACACGAACTGCATCTTCTCGGAGTGCCTCTGATACCCCGCATGATGACAGAACACGCCCACAGCCTTACCGGTATAGACATCCACCCGGGCACATCTATCGGAAAGTACTTCTTCATCGACCACGGCACGGGCATTGTTATAGGCGAGACTACCGAAATAGGCGACAATGTCAAGATATATCAGGGCGTGACCCTCGGTGCGCTTTCAACAAGGGGTGGACAAAGCCTCAGAAACAAAAAGCGTCACCCCACTATAAAGGATAACGTTACTATCTACTCCGGCGCTTCGATACTCGGCGGCAAAACGGTAGTCGGCACCAATGCAGTCATAGGGGGCAATGCTTTCATCACCTCGTCGATACCCGACGGGGCAAAGGTCAGCATCAAGAATCAGGAACTAAGATACAACTACGATGCCGAACACCCCGTAGAACGCAAAGAGATCGACAACGACGACAGTTGGTTCTATATCATATGATCTGATAGCGGAAGGACTTGAAAAATGGAGCTTAAAATACTCGGACACTCACTGAGCGTATGCAAAGTCGAGGACATATCCGCGATAGACCTGACTAAGGAATTCTACTTCATAGGCAGGACCGATGAGGAGATATCCCTTGTGTGCAGGACCGAAGACGTTCCCGAAGGCACATCAGCCCGCGAGGACGGCTGGAAAGCATTCAGGATAGAGGGCGTACTTGATTTCTCACTCATAGGGATACTGTCAAAGATATCAGGTGTGCTTGCAGACAGCGGCATAGGCATTTTTGCGGTATCAACATACAACACAGACTATATACTCGTAAAGGAAGAAAACTTCGACAAGGCTGTCAGAGCCCTTGCAGACAAGGGTTATACGATAGTCTGAAAGGAAAAGGAAAAAGAATGAGCTTTGTAGAATTTCGCAATGTAAAAAAGACCTACAAAACAGGCGAAGTGGAGATAAACGCACTCCGTGATGTTACCTTTGAAATAGAAAAGGGCGAGTTCTGCGTTATCGTAGGCGCATCGGGTGCAGGCAAGACTACCATACTCAATATACTCGGCGGAATGGATACGCTGACATCGGGCATTGCCACTCTTGACGGCGTGGATATTTCACAGCTTAGCAAAAAGGAGCTTACCGCTTACCGCAGATATGATGTGGGATTTGTTTTCCAGTTCTACAATCTGGTGCAAAACCTGACAGCGCTTGAAAATGTGGAACTTGCGGCTCAGATATGCAAAGACCCTCTTGATGCGGCTACTGTGCTTGAACAGGTGGGCCTTGGCGAAAGAATGAAGAACTTCCCTGCTCAGCTTTCAGGCGGCGAACAGCAGAGAGTGGCTATAGCAAGAGCACTTGCTAAGAATCCCAAGCTGCTGCTTTGTGACGAACCTACGGGAGCCCTTGACTACAACACGGGAAAGGCAGTGCTGAAGCTTCTGCAGGATACCTGCCGCAAAAAAGGCATGACTGTGGTGGTCATCACCCATAACTCGGCACTGGCAGCTATGGCAGACAGGATAATCACCGTAAAAAGCGGAACAGTCGAGAGCATGAAGAAAAACCGGGACATTGTAGATGTAGAAAACATAGAGTGGTGAACCTATGAGATCAAAAATGAAGACCGCCTCACTTCGCGAGATAAAGGGCAGTTTCGGACGGTATTTTGCCATACTGGCCATAATAGCGCTTGGTGTGGGATTTTTTTCCGGTGTAAGGATAACTACTCCCGCCATGATAAGAAACATGGACGAGTTCTATTCCGAGCATCAGCTCTTTGACTACAGGCTGGTGTCAACGATAGGCTGGGACGCAAAGGACGTTCAGATGCTCGCTGCTCAGCCCGATGTAAGAGCCTGCGAAGGCGCTGTAAGTGCAGACCTGCTGTGTACCGAGGAAACAGGAAGCAAGGAATTTGTCATCAAGGCTCACAGCATTACAGAAAACGTCAATACTCTTCAGCTGGCACAGGGCCGTATGCCTCGGAAAGCAAACGAATGTGTGCTTGACGCAAAAATGGGCGGCATGAAGACCAACGGCTCGGGCAGTGCGGCCATGATCAAGGTAAAGTCAGAAAACGACGCAGATACTCTTGACACCCTGAAATACACCGAATTCACGGTGGTAGGATATGTACACTCCCCTCTTTATGCAAACTTTGAAAGAGGTACAACATCGCTGGGCACAGGCAGTATAGACGGTTTTATGTACGTCATGCCCGAGGCCTTTGACACCGATTACTTCACAGAGATATATGTAAGATTTGATCAGGATGAAAAGATATACTCCGATGAATACAAGGACTATATGGAAGCTCATAAAAAGACCTGGGAAATGCTCGCAAGAACACGGGCAGATGCAAGATTCGACAGCATTTACGGCGAGGCCTATATAGAGATAAGCGACGGCAAGGATGAGCTTGAGGAAAAACGTGAAGACGGTCAGAAAGAACTTGACGACGCAAGAAACGAACTTGACGATGCAAGAAAAAAGCTCAGCGATGCAGACAAAGAGCTTTCTGACGCTAAAAAGGAGATCGATGACGGCGACGAAAAGCTGAAGGATTCAAAGAAAAAACTCAGCGATGCAAAAAAAGAGATCGACGAGAACGAGAAAAAACTTGCAGACGCAAAGGATGAATTTGACAGAGCCAAGGAAACTCTTGATAATACAAAGAGAACACTTGACGAGACCGGTGAAAGACTTAACGAAGCACAGCAGCAGATAGAGAGCGCCCGGGCTCAGATAGATGCAGCCGAGGCCGAACTTCTCGCAAGAGAGAACGAATTTGCCGTTTCCGAGAGAGAACTTGCAGCTGCAGAACAGGCTTTTATCGAGCAGTACGGACAGTATCTTGATATACTTGACCGGCTTCCCGAAGAACAGAGAGCTGCCATCATTGCCGCAAGATCACAGCTTGAACAGTCAAGAGCTCAGTTAGAAGCCGCAAGAACACAGCTTTCATCGGCAAGAACGCAGTTCGATGCCCAAAAATCGGAATTCAACTCGCAGAAAGCGCAGTATGAGATAGGGAGAGAACAGTACGAAAACGGCGTAGCACAGTACAATAAGGGTCTTGAGGAATATCAGAGCAGACTTGAAGAGTACGAAAAAGGTGTAAAAGAACTCGAAAAGGGCAAAGCCGAATATGAAAAAGCTCTTAAAGAATACAGCAAGGGCGAGAAGGAACTTGACAAAGGCAAAAAAGAATACGAAGACGGTCTAAAAGAATACAGCGACGGACGCGCTGATTATGAAGACGGTCTTAAAGAATACAACGACGGCGAACGGGAATTTGATGAGAAGATCGCCGATGCGGAGCGAAAGATATCTGAAGCGGAAGATGAACTCGAAGAACTGAAAGCACCCGAAACTTTCGTGCTGGGACGCGGTACGAACATAGGCTATGCCTGCTTTGAGAACGACTCACAGATAGTTGCACAGGTAGCAAGGGTGTTCCCCGTGTTCTTCATACTGGTGGCGGCGCTCGTATGCATGACTACCATGAGCCGAATGGTCGAAGAACAGCGCACACAGATAGGCGTGTTCAAAGCGCTCGGATACTCAAACGGCACTATAATGGGCAAGCTGATGTTCTATTCGGGCAGCGCCGCAGTTATAGGTGCTGTGCTCGGATACGCAGTCGGCACTGTACTTTTCCCGAGAGTCATCTGGATGACATATCAGCTCATGTATATCCCCCTCGAAATGAAATATCTCTTCGACGTACAGCTTGCTGTTATATCCGGTGCGGTATCACTGATATGCTCGCTGGGAACAACATGGGTGTCCTGCAGATATGAGCTTTCCGAAACAGCAGCAAGCCTCATGAGGCCGAAAGCACCCAAGGCAGGCAAGAGAGTGCTTCTTGAGCGTATACCGTTTATCTGGAAGCGCATGAAATTCCTGCATAAAGTATCGATCAGAAACATATTCCGATACAAAAAACGTCTTTTTATGATGATAGTCGGAATAAGCGGCTGTACCGCACTCCTGCTGACAGGCTTCGGCCTTAAAGACTCCGTAGCGGGATTTGCAGACGTTCAGTACGGAGAGATCTTCGTCACCGATGCGGATATGACATTCACACCCAAAAACGGTACTATCCCCAAAAAACTTAAAACAAGGGTGGAAGAAAACACCGGAGAGTACAAACTTATCAGAGAGTGTTCGTTTGACCTTATCACCGAAGATGCCACAAAGGCTATGACGGTCATAGTGCCCGAAAGCTTTGACGGTATGGGCAGCTTTGTCAAGCTGCGGGACGCAGAAGGAACACCTGTCTCACCTCCGGGTGCAGGTCAGGCAATTGTCAGTCAGAGCGTAGAGGAAAGATACAATGTACACAAAGGCGACAGGATCCGTCTTCGTGATGAGAATATGCACGAGATAGAGGCTGTGGTTTCAGGTGTGTTCGAGAACCATGTATACAACTATGTGTTCCTTTCCGCTGAGACCTTCGAGGAACAGTCAGGTGACCCTCCCGAATTCAACGGCGCTTTCATGAACTTTGAAGACGGCGCTGACGGTCATAAAACCGCAGCAGTCATTGCAAAAAGCAAAAGCGTTAAGAGCATAACTCTTTACTCCGAGCTTATGGACAGAATGAGCAAAACAATGAGCAGTCTTAATTATGTAGTACTGCTTGTCATAGTAAGTGCCGCAGGACTTGCATTCATAGTCCTTTACAACCTCACCAACATAAACATAACCGAAAGGATACGGGAGATAGCCACCATAAAAGTTCTGGGCTTCTTCAGAGGCGAGACATCTGCATATGTGCTTCGTGAAAATATTGCCCTCACGGCATTCGGCACTGCTGTAGGCCTCGGACTTGGAATACTGCTCCACAGGTTCGTGATGCAGCAGATAGTCGTAGACCTTGTGTCATTCAGGGTAAGGATACTCCCCTTGAGTTATGTCTACAGCATAGTGCTCACTTTCGTATTCACATTCCTTGTTGACCTTGTAATGGAAACAAAGCTCGAAAGAATAAACATGGCCGAATCGCTGAAATCAGTAGACTGACCTATAATAGTACAAAAAAGAGGACTGTATTTGTTACAGTCCTCTTTATCATTTCTGCGGAAATAATACCGATCATCAGTACTTTTTCTTCTGCTCAAGACGCTGCTGAGCTATCTGTGCATCCTCGATAGCAGTATAGCGTGCTTTGAAATCCTGCTTGATTATCTCAAGTCTCTGCTTGTCTTCAACACGCTGTCTTCTTGCGTCTACCTCTATCTGCTTTGTCTCCTCGATGCCGTCCATAATAGTACGCCATGTGGTCTCAAGAGTTTCGATATCTATCGAACTTCCCGAAGCAAGTCTTGCAGTCAGCTTCGACTGTTCAACAGTGTTCTGAGCGTTCTTTATGAGCATCTCATTTGTCTTCTGGTCAAGCGCCGCCATAGACTCAGCCTGTACCTTCTGACGCTTCAGAAGTATAGCCTGAGCAAGTGCCTGCTTGAATACAGGGAGAGTAATTATGAAAGCAGAGCTTATCTTGCGCACAAGGTTATAGTTTGAATACTCCATAGTCTTGAGCATGGGAACAGACTGCATAGCAATGCTTTCCGCAGTTCTTAAGTCCTGGACACGCTGCTCCATCATGCTGAGCGCCTGATTGAGATTCTGCAGCTCGAACTGTATGGAATTGTCGCCAGTGTCCTTGAGGTCCTGCTCTCTCTTTGCGATATAGTCCTCAAGTTCTCTGCAGGCCTGCTCACCTGCCAGGATGTACTTTACAAGCTCCTGATAATAACCTACGTTAGCATCAAAAAGCTGTGCGAGCTTCTTGTTTGACTGGGTTATCTCATTCTCGTACTTTCTGAGCTGTACATATATCTCATCAACAGCACCGCCCATTGTATGATACTTTGCAAGCACCTTATCAAGCGGGTCTTTCTTGCCGAAGTATTTTTTCAGTCCCTTAGGTTCAGCTCTTATCTCATCAATATCGAACTGCTCCATGATGCCCGCAAGTATCTCCATGAGCTTTCCGGTCTCATCTATCTGCTCAACGTTTGTATTTTTAAGTACGGTATCGGATACTTTAGCTATCTCATCAGCCGCACCCGAGCCGAAGCTCACGATAGTGCTCATATCATTTATATCTACCTGACTTACGATAGCATCTACCTCGGGAGAGTTGACAAGTTCGGCATTCATAGCCTCTCTTGCCTCTACGATATCAAAACTTTCATCGGGAGCGGGTATCTCCTCAACAGCAGCAGCTGCCGATTCTTTTTCTGCGGCTGCTGCAGCAGCCTCCTGTGCCGCCTTAGCGGACTTGCTGAAATCTAAGCCCATGTTCATTTTCCTTTCTTAAATAGTCTGAATTTAGTTTTTGATGTCTTTTTCGGAGCATAGCGTCTCATGTCAGGCACACGAAGGTCATACATATAAGGACCTATCTGATGCTCCTCCATTATATCGTCACTGAAATGTCTTTCGACACTCTGGTAACCTGTAGGTACGAAAAACAGCACATCGCAGCCGAGAAGGCTCATATATGCCGCAAGTATAGCGTCCTCAAGTGAAACTGTCTGTTTACCCGTATGAACGTATATCAGCTTCGGGTTTGTCTTGGTGAAATCAAAGCTCTGCAGCTTTCTGATTATATATTCATCAAGATTAAGGCAGGTAGAAACTATAACACGTTCTGTGCCGCCCGAAAATGTGTTCTTTATCATGCGGCTGTCAAGCAGAAGCTGCAGTTTATCGAGCATATGCGATATCATGGAATCACGAAGATGACCGTATCTGAATGACGGGTGTCTTATTATCCTGTCACGCATAAGTCTTCCCTTCACTATGAAGGACGGGTCATCAGACCATATGCCGTCCATAGAATTAGGTTCAAAAAGCGGCGGCTTTGTTACAAAGACAGTGTCATCTGTGTTCAGCTCGCTTATAAGCTGCCAGTATGCTTCGGTATTTCCTTCGGAAACGCCCGAGACCTTTGCAAAGATGACAGGGATATTCACTGTATCTCCCACTGTGCTGAAATTCGGTCTGTATTTCAGTTCATTTCTCCAGAGGATAGGTATCTCCTCGTACATAGTCTTTAGTGTGACCGTGTTGGCTTTTTCATGCTGCTTGTTGCGGTACATTCCTGTGTCCTTGTAGAGTATCTCATCAAGTTCACGCTCTGCATAGAATGCCGCAGTGCCCATATTCATCTGCGAAGCTTCCTTAGGGTAGCTTTTGATGCTGAAGCTGTCATTGTTTTTCTCAACAAAAAGACGCTTGTCCTCAAGCAGACACTTCTGTGAAAGGTCGGGAAGAAGACTTACAACATCTACCGGAAGTCCTGCAAGAAAACAGCAAAAAGCCGATTCAAAAGGAGTACGGCAGCCGTCAAGTATCATAAAACAGCCGTTCTCGCCGTAATCCCAGGCAGAAAACAGGTCTTTTTTATAGCGCATGAACCAGCATACAATGTAAACTGCCATATCGGAAAGTTTTTTCAGGTCACCGCCCAGCCGCTCGTCCTCTGTATCAAGGACCTGTGCAAGACTGTCGCAGGCCAGCTTCTGCAGTCCGGGGTCGCTGTCAAAGCGTATCTGCGCCGCCATAGCCGACAGCAGACTTGCCTTGTCCGGAAAATCATATACATTGATCTCGCTTATTTCCGAGTTGTTGGGGAGTGGTATCCCGTTCTCAACTATCACGGGAGTTATGCCGTTGTTTATAAGCTCAAGCCTTGCAAGATAAAGCTCATTCAGATATGCGGCCTTGTCCCACACGCCCTCGACACGCATGAAAAGGTTGTAGAAACAGCGGGTATCTCTGCCTCTTTTTGCGGCAGGTATGATAAGGTCATCAAGCTCAAAGCCTTTTATCCAGGTATTCGTAGCAGCCACAGGCACGACTGAGGTATCACGCTTGCGTTTGGGTCTTTCGGGAGCTGCCGCAGATGAAGCTGTATTCCGTGAAGGCTCGGGTCTTATATCTGATATCGCAAAACCTCTCGGAAATTTTTTCATCGTATGGTCTATATACAGCTCGGAAAACTCCTCATCAGGGTCAGCACGAAGATATGTTTCATCACCTTCATACTCAAGCGCCAGAACATCGCATCCCGCCCGCGAGAGTGTCGAAAGAAGCATAAGGTCGTGTATAGTCATCCTGCCGTCATAGATTATCTTAGGGATATCGTCATTGCCAAGATTCAGGCAAAGTTCCGCAAAGCTCTGCTTCAGCTTGCACATATACATGATGTAGCAGTTTTTCAGAGCATTATCGCTCATGCCCTGGCGCATCAGATACTCAAGGGTATCATAAAGTGCAAGCGCAAGCGAGCTTGCCTGACGGCTTGAGATACCGGTGAGCCATCTGCCTATGCTCTGCGCAATAAAGCGCGGCTCCCGAACAAATCCATACCCTACATTCTTTACAAAATCCGAACGCGTAAGGTCGGTGGGCTCGGGTATCCTGCCTTCGATAACAGCGCCGCTTTCAGCCGCTGCAGCACAGTAGCGTTTTAAAAAGCGTGATATATTTTCATTGATCCCGGCAAGCCTTACAAAGAAGACCTGTGCCGAAGGACGCTGTGTAAGATGCTTGAAATAGCCGTCGATATTTCCTACGGGAGCACGCTCATAAAGCTGTGCCGCAAAACCGTTTCTCGGGTCATTTCCCGCGGCTGTCCTTTGACCGTAGGGACGAGCGCTGCTGTTTGCGGAATTATATGATGCATTTCCCGATGCCGCCGAAGAAAACGGGTCAGCGCCGCCGTATGTCTTGAAGGGAATATCTTTGAAGGTATCACCATCACGGGGGATACCGTTATTATTTGTTCCGTATCCCGCATTGTTTGAAAAGGGGTCATTTGTCCTGTTCTGCGAGAAAGGATCGTTATTCATATTAAGACGAGGATAGTTCCTGCCGCTGTAAAAAATACTCCTGAGCAGTTCCCCTATAAAGCCGAATAGACCGTATCTCATTTATTATCTCCATACTTCCATAATGATCTTTTTAACATGATGTACTGCATTATACAGTACATCATTATTATTATACCATTAAAAGTCACAAAATTCAATATACAGTTTTGATAAATCAGCACAAAATTCTTTGTTTATTTTACTCTCAACGATCCATGCAAAGGGTCGATATTCAACTGTAAGTACAGATTTGCCTAATATTTTCATATATTTTCACAGAATTTACATATTATTATGGTAGTATTTTAGAATAAATACTGCGGGACAGACCGTGTATTTTAAGGAGGTAAAAAGAATATGCCCAAACTATTGGTAGTAGATGACGAAGAACGTATCCGTGACATAATAAGGGAATACGCAGAGTTCAATGAATTTCAGGTAACTGAGGCGGCTGACGGTATGGAAGCCGTAGATTGTGTAAGAAACAGCGATTTTGATATAATCGTTATGGATATAATGATGCCCAGACTTGACGGATATTCCGCCTGCAAGGAGATAAAGAAGATAAAGGATATACCCGTTATCATGCTTTCCGCAAGAGGCGAGGAATATGACAAGCTTTTCGGTTTTGAGATAGGCGTTGATGACTATGTGGTAAAGCCTTTCTCTCCGAAAGAACTCATGGCAAGGATAAGGGCTGTCATGAACCGCGCGAGCGCTTCAAAGAAGACTGAGGACGTTATAACCTATCAGGGTCTTGTGATAAACTTCACCGCAAGAGAAGTTACCATCGACGGTGTCAAGGCACAGATGACCCCTAAGGAATATGACCTTCTGTTCTATCTCGTAAGAAACATGAACATAGCTCTTTCAAGAGAAAAGCTGCTTGAAGAGGTATGGGGATTCGATTTCTACGGCGACGACAGAACAGTTGATACCCATATCAAAATGCTGAGAAACAGCCTCGGACCGTACCGCAATCTTATCGTTACTCTGAGAGGAATGGGCTACAAGTTTGAAAAGATCTCTTAAACCGACAGAAGGCGCTGAATCTGCGCCCGAAAACGGCACATCGGCAAAGAACAGAAAAAAGCAAAAACAAAAACAGCCGCTGAAGCACTATGTATGGCTTTATTTCATGGTAATGATACTGTGCATACTCGTGCTTCTGTGGCTGTTCCAGTATTTCTTCCTGCCAAGATATTACCGTGCCGCTAAAATACGTGAGGTCATCGCCGCAGCTGACAGTCTGATAAACAAATTTACATCGGACGACCTGCACGAATACGCCCGTCAGGTGACCTTCAATCAGAATATGTATGTTCTCATAACCGACAATGACGGGCATGATGTGCTTATCGAGAACAATATGGGCGACTATTCATTTTTCAGCGAAGACAAGAATTCCAATTTCGGCAAGACGATATATCAGTTCAGACAGCAGCTTGACGAAGAGGAGAATTCGTATATAACCAAGATAGCAAGATCAGATGACTTTGACCGTGACGAGATATTCTACTGTACAGCCTTTACATCGGGTGACGGGAAATATTATCTCTACGCCGAAGCACCTATCGAACCTATCGACTCAACAGTAAATATAATCAGAGAACAGCTGATATATATTTCTGTGATCCTTTTTGAGCTTGCATTCATAGTTACAGTGCTTATCTCAAGAAGGATATCATCACCGATAGAAGACCTGACCGAGACCGCCAAGGAGTTCGGAGAGGGCGATTATGACGTTGAGTTCAAGGCAGAAGGCTACAAGGAAATAGAAGAACTCAGTATTGTCCTTGATGACGCACGAAATGAAGTCAAAAAGGTCACAGACCTGAAAAAAGAACTCATCGCAAACGTTTCTCACGATCTGCGCACACCGCTTACTATGGTAAAGGCATATGCGGAAATGATCCGCGACCTGTCGGGCGATAATCCCGAAAAGCGTGAAAAGCACTGTCAGATCATAATAGATGAAGCCGACAGACTGTCGGGACTTGTAAATTCGATACTTGAGCTGTCAAAGCTCGAAAGCGGAAGTCAGCAGCTTACCAAAACAAGCTACTCTATCAACGAACAGATAGAAGATGTACTTAAACGCTACACCCTCATGATCGAAAAGGACGGCTATGATATAAGCTATGACCCCGATGATGACAGGAGCATTTGCGCTGACCGTGAAAAGATAGGCCAGGTGCTTTACAACTTCATCAACAACGCCATAAACTACACAGGTGACGAAAAGCATATAAAAATACGTCAGATAAACAAACCCGGCGCAGTAAGGATCGAAGTCATAGACAACGGTCAGGGCATACCCAAGGACAAGCTGTCAGAGGTATTTGACAGATACTATCGGGGCGGAAAGGTAAAACGTGAGACCGTCGGCACGGGACTCGGACTTTCCATATGTCAGGAAATACTGAAAAAACACGGCTTTGCATTCGGCGTTCAGAGCGAAGAAGGCAAAGGCTCAACATTCTGGTTCGAGGCTAAGGAAGCGCCATCTCAGCCCGAAGCCAAAAAGAATACCCAGACAAAACAGTGATATGACTAAAACGGCAAGTGTCCTGAAAATCAGACACTTGCCGTTTTGCTTTATCACCATAACCGTACAATAAAAAGTACAGTTATTCCGCCCAGCCCTTGCTTCTGCCTATCGCCTTATGCCATCCTGCCATAAGTGCGGAGCGTTCTTCCCGAGTCATATCAGGCGTGTAGATGCGGTCTATCTCACGGGCAGCGATAAGCTCTTTGCTGTCATTCCACAGCCCTACCGTCAGACCTGCAAGAAATGCTGCACCCAATGC
>CADBTD010000206.1 GCA_902797535.1 uncultured Ruminococcus sp.
GGAATGAGCGTTCCCGAGCCCGATTTCTCAATAAGCGATCCTTCAAAGGCAGCGCTTATAATACAGTTTGCATATGTATGCCTTATAGGACCTGTTATCGAGGAGATAGTCTACAGAGGACTGATAATAAAGCTCATATCGCCCTACGGCAAGGGTCTTGCGGTGTTTATCTCTGCGCTGATATTCGGTATCATGCACGGAAATATCTCACAGGCGATAACAGCGTTTGCGGGAGGAATTCTCTTTGCTATGGTGGCGGTACGCTATAACAGCATAGTGCCTACTATCATAATACACATATTCAACAACACAGTATCGAGCATACCCGATTTCGGAGATGCGCTGGGCAAAAACACAGACACGCTTTATTACGGCGTACTGATAGCTGTTATGTTCTTCGGTGCATATATGCTCATTGTCAAGCTGAAAGACCTTGACAGGGGAATAAAGGAAAGCACACCGAGATATGCTTTGGTAACAGGTGAAAGAGCAAGATATGCGATACTTAATCCGTTTATGATAATATACTTCATATTTATCGCATATGAGTTCATAAGCAGCTTTATGAAGGCAAATTCGTAGGAGGAAATATGGCAGAAACTTTTCAGCTCCCCGAGGGGATAGCGATAGATGATGTGAGCGGACTTAAAAGCGCTTACACAGATAACGGCGACGGGAATATATCGGCGGTGGTGAGTGCCGAAAAGCTGTGCGGTCTTATCGCTGAACTCACGGCACTGCTGCCCGAGCCCGCATTCTTTTTTATAGAGCTTCCCTGTGATGCCGAGGAGGAAAAAAAGCTCGGCGGAGGAAAGCCGCATTACAAGCTGTATTATCTTGACAACTGTACAAAGAACGTGATATCGGCGCTGGTGAGCGAATACGGGGATATGCTGGTCAATGACGGACTGGTGAGATTCGGTTTCGGCGGCAACGAAAGTGGCGATGAGATATACATACAGACCTATAAGGTGATGAGCATATACTGTTCCAAGGACGGGCTTTGCAGAAAGACAAAGGCACTGCTTGAAAAGTACGGTGCTGTACCTGAAAGCGAGCTTGTAACGCCCTGGGATGTGATATCGCCCGAAAATCCTGCTGTATGCGCAGTGACGGAGGAGGACGGCATAACCGCCGCCGACCTTCCCGAAATGCTCAAAAAGGCAGGTATGTATTTTGCAGACAATGTAGAGTGAACGACTTGCGGACCTTCACCGAAGGTCCGTATTTATCTGTTTTGGAGGAAATATATGGCACTTGACGGAATATTCTTAGGCCTTGTGAGAGAAGAGCTTGAGGTGCTTATAGGCGGACGTGTGGACAAGCTGTATCAGCCTTCACGCGAGGAGCTGGTATTCGGCATACGCACCCGTGACGGCGCTTACAGGCTGCTTATAAATTCGGCGGCGGGAACTGCGAGGGTGCATCTTACCCGTGAAAGCATAGAAAACCCTAAGACCCCGCCCATGTTCTGTATGCTTATGAGAAAGCGGCTCGGGTCGGGCAAGCTCATCGGCATACGTCAGGACGGCTGTGAGAGAATACTTTACTTTGATTTTGAAGCGTCGAATGAACTGGGCGACACTGTAAAGCTGACTCTTGCCGCCGAGATAATGGGCAGGAGATCCAATATCATACTCATAGACGGGGACGGGAAGATAGTTGACAGCATAAAGCGTGTCACACCCGAAATGTCGGCAGTAAGGCCTGTGCTTCCCGGCATGAGCTACACTCTGCCGCCGAGATCCGATAGGCTCAGCCTTGAGGAACTTGACACCGAAGCGCTGAAAGAGCGTCTGAAAGCCTTTGAGCGCAAAAGGGCAGCAAATGCACTGGTGCAGATAATAGAAGGCATATCCCCCGTGTTCGCTGATGAGGCGGTGATGCTTGCGGCAGGTGATGACAAGGCGGTCTGCGAGCTGAGTGAGAATGAGCTTGAAAGGCTGTGTACATGGCTGAGGGAGCAGGGAGAAAGGCTTAAAAAGCGTGAGCTTTGCTATACGATACTGCGCACTCAGGAGGGACAGTTCAAGGACTTCTGCTTTGCGGATATAACGCACTACGGGTCGCTTATGCAGGTGAGCCGTGCGGAAAGTGCCTGCGAGCTTCTTGACGTATTCTATTCGCAGAGGGACAGGTTTGAGCGCATCAGACAGAAGGCGCAGGACCTTTTCAGGCTTCTGACGGGGCTTTCGGAAAGAACAGCAAGGCGCACGGCAAATCAGCGTCAGGAGCTTTCGGAGTGTGCAGACCGTGAGAATCTAAAAATACGCGGAGACCTTGTAATGACGAATCTGTACACCATTGAAAAGGGGCAGACCTCGGTGGTATGCAGTAACTATTTCAGTGAGGACGGCGGAGAGATATGCATTGAACTTGACCCGCGTCTTACTCCTACGCAGAATGCGCAGAAGTATTATAAGGAGTACCGCAAAGCCGATACTGCCGAGAAAAAACTGCA
This sequence comes from uncultured Ruminococcus sp., assembly GCA_902797535.1. GTDB lineage: Bacteria > Bacillota > Clostridia > Oscillospirales > Ruminococcaceae > YE71. The sequence goes on from CADBTD010000206.1 coordinate 2,462, forward strand.
TGAGCTGATAGCGCAGGGCGAGGAAGAGCAGAAGTATATAGACTCGGTGCTCGATACGCTGACGAGAGCAGAGACCGAGTCGGACATAAATCAGCTTCGTGAGGAGCTTTCAGAGCAGGGATATATAAGAAAAAAGGGCGGAAAGGCAAGGGCTGACAAGTCGCTGCCGCCTATGAAATATCTTTCGAGCGACGGATACACGATACTTGTGGGAAGACATAACCGTCAGAATGACAAGCTGACGCTGAAGGATTCCGCAAAGCATGACATATGGCTCCACACCCACGATATAACAGGCTCGCACACTGTTATAGTCACAAACGGCGAAACTCCCCCCGATACCACGATACTCGAGGCAGCAAGGCTTGCGGCGTATCATTCAAAGGGCAGGCAGAGCGCTCAGGTGCCTGTTGACTATACGCTGATACGTTATGTGAAAAAGCCTGCCGGTGCAAAGCCGGGAATGGTGATATTCACAAATCAGCATACCGTTTATGTGCGTCCCGACGAGCAGGAGGCTCAGCGCCTCAGGGTGAACTGAAAAAGGCAAAAAGACCGCAGGCACGAATGTCTGCGGTCTTTCTGTATAGGGATGTGATGTGAATAAAGCTTATTCTGTTCTGAGAGCCACGACAGGGTCCTTCTTTGCGGCGCTTCGTGAGGGGATAAGTCCCGATATCAGCGTCAGCAGAACACTTATCACAACAAGTATCACTGCGGCGGGAAGCGGCAGGAAAGCGTTCATGGCTTCGATGTCGGTGAGCTTGTGTATGATGATGTTTATCGGTATGCAGAGCAGGTAAGTGACGATAACGCCGAGAAGACCTGCGCTGAAACCGATTATCATGGTCTCGGCATTGAACATACTGGATACATCCTTCTTTGATGCACCTATAGCACGGAGTATGCCTATCTCCTTTGTTCTTTCCTGAACGGATATAAGTGTTATAACGCCTATCATGATGCTCGATACCACCAGCGAGATAGCTACGAATGCTATCAGCACATAGGTTATGGCATTTATGATAGTGGTGACTGATGAGAGCATAAGTCCGATATAGTCGGTATAGCTTATCTCTTTTTCCTCTTCGACTGATTTGTTGTAGCTTTCGATGCAGTCGCTTATGAGGTCCTTGTTCTCAAAGGTCGAGGCATAAAGGCTTATGCGGGCAGGAACGTCTATGTCCACATAGCCCAGCTTTTCGAGGTTGTATTCGTAGGTGGACTCAGAAAGGTCGTGAGGCATTACGGTATCGTAATAGCCTGCAAGTGCAGTTTCGTCTGCTGCCTTGACTGCTTCGGCAAGGGCGGCGGATATCTGCTCAGAGGTAAGGGATTTCAGCTGTTCGGTCACAGCCTGAGCCTTTTGCTGAGCTATCTGCTCTTTCATAGCCTGGGAGAGCATATTGTTGAACTCTTCCTCGCTCATGGAGTTAAGATACTGCTTGATGGTATCCTCGTCCATAGTTATCTTGTCGCCTATCATCTGCATGAAAGCGCCCACCATTTCCTGTTCCGACATTGAGGATATCCTCTGCATCGCCTGTGCTATCTCTTCTTCGGTGGGTATGCTCATGAGGTCTACATAAAGCTCAGCCTTTGA
>CADBTD010000207.1 GCA_902797535.1 uncultured Ruminococcus sp.
GAAATATAGTACAAACTTGTGTCCCGGACGAATTTGTATTTTGTAGGAATTGCAAAAAGTGCTGTTTTCCTATTGACAAAAAGTAATTAAAATGCTATAATACAGATAAATCATATTTTATTGATAGGAATTATAAAAATTACTTTGCAAAGGAGGCAGCTGCCGTGGATACCGAAAGACTTGACCGTGCGCTGTATGACAAGTACATAGCGCCTACCGTAAGAAAGCGTGATGCCTCCGTTGGTATCGAGATAGAGATGCCTGTTGTTGATATGAACGGCGCACCTGTTGACGAATCTGCGGTGATAGCTGCGGCGGACCTTTTCCGTGAGCATTTTTCCTTTGATACAGCGGGAAAAGATGACGACGGCAGCGTAAACTCCATGACAGACCCCGTCAGCGGCGACAATCTTTCCTTTGACTGTTCCTATTCAAATCTTGAACTGTCTCTCGGAAAAGGCAGTGACCTTAACGAGATAAACGAAAGATTCCTGCGGTACTACCGTTTTTTGCAGAAGACCCTTTCTCCGCATGGATATACTCTTACGGGAATGGGAATAAATCCCCATTATGACATAAACCATAACCGTCCCGTGCCCAATGAAAGATACAGGATGCTCTATCATTATCTTCACTCGTACCGCAAGTATGAAAACAGCATATCCATGCGATTCCACGACCGCCCCGATTTCGGCACTTTCACAAGCGCTTCGCAGGTACAGCTCGATGTTGAGCATGACGACCTTATAGACACACTGAATATTTTCGGTATGCTTGAACCTTACAAGGCGGTGCTTTTCGCAAATTCCTACCTGCCGGAGTATCCCGAATACCTCTGTGCAAGAAATATGCTGTGGGAGCGCAGTATGCAGGGCTTCAACCCCCATAACGTGGGTATGTTCTCCGAGCGCCTTGAAAGCGTTGATGAGCTTATAGAATACATAAAATCACAGTCGGTATACTGTACTGTGCGTGACGGCAGATATATAGATTTCCGCCCTACTTCTGTGCGTGACTATTTCTCCCTTGACAAGGTCAGCGGAGAATACTTTGACGGCACGGGATACCGCAGTATCGACTTTGTTCCCGAAGAAAGCGACCTTCAGTATCTCCGCACATTCAAGTTTGAAGATCTTACCTTCAGGGGGACTATTGAATACAGAAGCTCCTGCTGCCAGCCTATATCAGATGCTATGACAGTTGCAGCATTTCATACAGGGCTTTCCTCAAAGCTGGATGAGCTTCACGGCCTTATAATGAACGACAGGCTCATATATTCTCACGGCTATACCGCAAGCGAGCTTCAGGATATGCTCTCCCGCCGTGAGCTTCCGCCATTTATCGACAAAAAAGGCTTGTCTTCACAGCTTGTGCGTATACTTGACCTTGCAGCTAAGGGTCTTGAAGAGCGCGGAAAGAACGAACAGCATTTTCTCGCACCGCTTTACATCCGTGCGGAAAAGCTGACAAATCCCGCAAGGGAAATGGTGCAGGGTCTTGAAAACGGGCTTTCGATGCGTCACTTTATAGAAAAATATTCAGAGGTCTGACTGAAAAAGGAGCTGACCCTATGAAGCATAACAGGAAATTTTATGAAGGCTGTTTCGGTATCGAGCGTGAAACTCTCCGCATCGACAGAAACGGCAGGCTTGCGCAGACGCCTCATCCTTTCGGAGATGACGAAAGCATAACAAGAGATTTCTGCGAGAATCAGATAGAGGTGATAACCCCTGTCTGTAATTCCGTAAGTCAGGCAGTGTCAGAGCTTGAAAAGCTCGACAAAAAGGTGAGAAGAACGCTCGCGGAAAACGGAGAAAAGCTGTGGCTCTACAGCAATCCTCCCCATATAGACAGTGAGGATGAAATACCCGTTGCAGCTTTCACGGGTGAGCACACAGGCAAGCGCCTTTACCGTGAGCAGCTTGAACGCCGCTATGGAAAAAGGCTCATGCTATATTCGGGCGTGCATTTCAATTTTTCCTTTTCCGAGGCATATCTTAGGGAGATATGCGATGAGCCCGATCATGAGTCGTTCAGAGAGAGATTTTATCTGAAACTATACAAGCAGCTGAGCCGCTGCAGCTGGCTTCTTCTGCTGCTTACCGCCGCAAGTCCCGTGTATGAGCTTTCCCTTGAAAAGGACGGTGCCTGCGGTACGGCACTCAGCAGATATTCTTCAATGAGAAGCAGCGAGTGCGGCTACTGGAATGGGTTTGTCCCGATACTCAGCTTTGACAGCCTGTCTGATTTTGTACAGAGCATAAAACGCTATGTTGACAAAGGTGTGCTGTGGTCGGCAAGTGAACTTTATCTTCCCGTAAGGCTTAAACCAAGGGGCGTCAATTCACTTGACAGCTTTGAAAACGGTGTGAGCCATATCGAGCTTCGTATGTTTGACCTTGATCCGTTTGAGCCGCTGGGTGTTTGTGAAAAAGACCTTGAATTTGCTCATCTGCTGATAATGTTTCTCTCCCGTGAGCCCGATCTTGACTATACCCCCGAACTTCAGCGTGCCGCTGTTGCAGACCATAAAAATGCCGCCCTCTATGACCTTGACGGCGTTATTTCAGAGGGTATTCCGATACTTGAACGTGCGGTACGGGTGCTTGACCGCATGAGCAGCTTCTTTGAAGGCGATACTGCCGCCGAAGAGATAATAGGATACGAAAGACAAAAGCTGTCAGACCGTCTTTGCACCCGTATCCGTGCAGAGGATATCTACAAACAGTAAAAGAGGTGTGTGCCGATGTGCGAGCTTTTAGGTTTTTCTGCGGAAAGACCTGCCGATATAAGAGAACAGCTGAGAGGTTTTTTTTCGCACAGCGACAAAAATCCTCACGGCTGGGGAATGAAATACGGCGAGACGCTTATCAAGGGTGCCTGCCGTGCCTCAGACAGCGAAAGTCTTGAAAGATTGGTGTCCGAACTTCCCGAGCAGACTTCGCTGCTTGCGCATATACGCTATGCCACAGTGGGTTCTGTAAGGCTTGAAAACTGCCACCCTTTTTCCGGCACAGACATAACAGGCAGAGAGTGGACGCTCATACACAACGGCACCATCTATTCGGGAAGCAGGCTTATACATCTGCTTGACAGACAGAGGGGTGATACCGACTCGGAGCGCCTTTTCCTGTATCTTATAGAGTATATGAACAGGGCACAGCGTCAGGGACCGCTCGGTGCAGGGGAACGGTTTGAGCTTATTGATGAGCTTATCCGTGACATAGCCCCCAGAAACAAGCTGAATCTGATGATATCAGACGGAGAGCTTCTGTATATCCACAAGAACATGAAAGATACCATGAAGTACCGCAGGCTTGCAGGGGGGATGATATTTGCGACCTCCCCCGTGGATGACGACGAATGGCAGGATGTGCCCACCGCTAA
>CADBTD010000208.1 GCA_902797535.1 uncultured Ruminococcus sp.
AAATAGTATTTTATATACACACTTATAGTTATTATATCTTAGTTTTGACGATTTGTCAATACTATTTTTCTGTGAGTTATCATTTGTACGATTATTTTTGTCTATTATGGACATTGATCTATATATTTGGTATAATACCGAAAGTAAATATATACTTGTCAGGCTTATAAACTATGTTGATCCGGGATAGCTTTATTTATCGTTCGGATGCGGTTTTTCCTTGAAGAATCTCATTTAAATAAATGAGCAGCTGCGATGATCATATTTGAATAAAAAACACCGTAATGAACATATGTGCTAAAACAGATGCGGTGGTCCTGACTGCTGATAAGCTGTCAGTCTGCTTTGATGTAAAATGATTTCAGCCCGATGATATTTCGGGCTGTTTTTTAGTTCGTATCTTTTCTTTCATAAATAAAAAAGGTAATGCCTGCTTTGTCACATCTTTCCGAAGACACAAGTGTAAAATTCTCATGATCGAACTCGGGAAAATACACATCTCCGCAGTATTCTTTGTCTAAAACTGTGAGATATATCCTGTCAGCTATTTTAAGTCCCTCTTTATAAACTGCACTTCCTCCGCAAAGAAAAATATTATTATAGCTGCCGTGTTCCTTGCTGTATTTCTCTGAAATGCTGATCGCTTCGGTCAGGTCTTTTGCGGTCATAAGCATTTCTCCGCAGAAATTACGGCTTGAAGATATAACTATGTTGAGTCTGTCCGGAAGAGGCCGCCCGATCTCTTCATATGTTTTTCTGCCCATTATAACAGCAGAACCCTCGGTAGTTCTGCGAAAATACAGTTTATCTTCGGGAATATCCCAGGGTATATGCCCTTTACATCCTATAACTCCGTTTTTGGAGGCAGCTGCTATTATACATATCATTTTTCTTCAAGCCTTTCAAGCAGTTCGCTGACTGTTGCTCCAAATACAGGATGTCTGTATGCAGGCATAAGTTCTGCTGCAGGTATCAGCACAAAACTGCGGTTGTGCATATCTGTATGAGGGATGATAAGGTCATCCTCATCTATTATCTCCTTATCGTAAAAAATAATGTCAAGGTCAAGTGTCCTGGGTCCCCAATGTATCTCGCGTCTGCGGGCAGCAGCGTTTTCTATTTCATGCAGCAGGTCAAGAAGACCGTAGGGTGAAAGCATAGTCCTGAACCTTACGGCACCGTTAAGAAAATCTGCCTGCTCAGTAAAGCCGTAGGGCTTTGTTACTATCAGTTCCGAGCGTTTTAAATGTTTGTTGTATCTGCTTTGTTCAAGCGCTTTGATACCGTTTTCGATAAGTGTTCTGCTGTCGCCCATATTAGAACCCACCGCAACAAGAACATCATGCCATGATCTGTGTATTCTGACCGATACTGATCCAAAATCCATATTTATAGGTGCTTCGGGTTTTCTGACTTCTATATCAACACTTGATACAAGTGGAAAATTCAGCAGAATTTCCTCAGCAATAGTCTGTGCGGCAGTTTCTATCAGCTTGAATGTGTTATTTTTCATCACTCTTTCTATAAGAGCACAGACTTTGCTGTAATCCACCGATCTTTCCAGATCATCGGACATACCAGCCTTTTCTGTGTCAACATATAAAACAGCATTGACATAAAAATTCTGACCGTTTATGTTTTCATGTTCAAATACACCATGATTTGCATAGATCTTTAATTCGTCAATACAGATCTTATCCATGTCTGTAACCTCTCATTATTGCTTCAGTCATTTTCGCAGCTCTAACATTTTCCTTTATATCATGTACTCTGATGAATGATGCGCCGCTTAATACTCCTGCTGTTGTTATGGCAATTGTGCCTTCCAGACGCTGATCTGCGGGCAGATCGAGCGTAAGCCCTATAACAGATTTTCTTGAAGCTGCAAGCAGTACAGGAAGCCCTGTTTTTTCCTTGAATTCCGCAAGGCGGTCTATTGCTTCGAGATTATTTTCATATGACTTTGCAAATCCTATTCCCGGGTCAGCGATCATCTTGTCCCGTGATATGCCTGCGGTTACACCTATCTCAACAGATCTTGCTATATCTGATATCATATCGTCCATAAAGTTTGTATATTCAGCATTTTTTCTGTTGTGCATGATACAGCATGAAACATTCTTCGCGGAAATAAGTTCTGCCATTTCACCGCTGTCATATTTCAGTCCCCAGATATCGTTGATAAGATCTGCTCCCGCATCGATACCTGCTGCAGCAACTTTATACTTATATGTATCAAGAGATACTGCTATATCAAATCTTTTCTTTATCGCCTCAATAACAGGTGATGTGCGCTCTATTTCTTCGTCAACAGATATCATCGTATATCCGGGACGAGTTGATTCTCCGCCTACATCTATGATATCAGCGCCTTCTGAGATCATCTGCTCGGTTCTTCTGAGCGCATTGTCAATACTGTTGTATTTTCCTCCGTCAGAGAATGAATCGGGTGTAACGTTAAGTATTCCCATAATATAGCAGTGTTCATCCGTATCAAATCTGTATTTTCCTATGTACATTTTTACACTCCAATCTTATTGTTTTTCTTATACTCGGGCCAGTTGCATTCGTTCTGTGCTTTGCAGCAAAAACACATTCTTGACCGTTTGTCTGCAGTATAGAATACCTTCGCAAGAGCGCTTTTTTCGCCGTCGGGACACCTGTGTGAAAGAATAAGATCGATTATTTCCATCTTTTTTTCCTCGGGACATTCTATCTCATCAAGTATCTTATCGGCTATTTCTGCACTTGCCTTGTCGTGAGGAGTACCGTTTATGTATTCCTCGGTCCTTCCGATATCATGCAGAAGTGCTGCAGAATATATAATATCTCTGTCAGCTTTGATATCATTTTCTTCGCAGAGTATGACAGCTATTCTTGCAACGCTCAGAAAATGCTCCATATCATGACCGCAGAATATCCTGCCATTTTCAAGTGTTTCAAGCTGACTGACGAGCTGCTTGTATCTCTGGTTATTGATTATCAGATTGGTTAATCTTAGCTTCAATTTATTGACCGCCTTTGTGATCAGTTATGTTTATATGATGATCCTGTTTCAGACCATTCAGCAATAAAATTATACATTATATTCTTCGGATTGTCAATCTTTAAATGTTACTTTATTTTATAAATAAAAGACTGACAGATGCGATCAGCTGTCAGTCCTGTTTCAATTGTCAATATTGTCAACTATATTGTTTATCCATATGTCAGATCGTACCATAAAATATCCTATGACCACTTTTACTGCTTCTGACAGAGTTATTACAGTATAAAGCGGGTGGATATCCATTTTTGTCTTGTAAGCCAGCAAAAACGCAAGCGGTATCATAAACAGCCATGTGTAACAAAAATCAAATAAAAATGTGATGCCTGTTTTTCCGCCGCTTCGCAAAGTGAAGTAGCAGGCATTTGTATATGACCACATAGGCATTGCAGCGGCCTGTATGATTATCATAAAAGCTGACAGTTTCCTGATGATGTCAGTGGTATTGTAAAGCATAGGAAACAGCGGTGAAAGCGGTACGATGATCAGTGAGAGCAGACAGGTCGCAGAAACACTGAAAAATAACAGCTTATTGTCAAGATCACGAGCTTCGCCGAGCTTGTTAGCCCCGAGTTTTGCACCTACAATTATAGCAATACACGCTCCGAGCTGTATATACACTGCACCAAACAGATTTGTCATTGTGCCCGAGATGTTTCTTGCGGCGATCACATCAAGGCCCCGCACTGAATAACACTGTGCAATGACGGACATTCCCGCAGCCCACAGAAATTCATTTATAAGCAGTGGAGTACCTCTTTTTATCATATCGATAACGAGCTTTTTTGGAATATAAAAACTCCTGTAAACGCCGTTTACATATTTGTTTCTGTCTTTGTGTATGTGAACGTAAATGATTATAACGGATGCTTCAATGAATTTGGATATCACCGTAGCTGCAGCAGCACCTCTTACACCCATTTTCGGCATACCTAGATTACCGAATATAAGACCATAGTCAAGAAGAAGATTTACTCCGACAGCCGAAAGCGCACCTATCATAGGTATCTTTGTTTCACCGCATTCACGGACAACGCTTGAATATGCCTGACCGATGCCGAAAGGAAGCAGTCCGGCTATCATTATCTTCAGATACGACGATCCGTATTTCATCGTCTGTTCTGCCGATATGAGTGCCTGTTCCTTTGAAAGGCTCTCGTCGGGAGAAATAAACAGGTCTATAAGCTGTCTGCCGAACAGACCGAATATAAGGCTTCCGGCAGTTATTATCAGTGTACAGACTATCAGCCTGAACCTGAAAGTTTGTTTCTGACCTTCGTGGTCTTTTTTTCCGAAAAACTGTGCTCCGAAAATACTCGGACCGCTGACAGCGCCGAATATTGTTACATTGAATACGAATATGTACTGATTTACTATGGATACACCGTTCATCTGTTCGGTGCCCATTTGTCCGACCATTATGTTGTCTATCATGCTGACAAAGTTGGTCACTAAGTTTTGCAGTATCATCGGTATGACCATAAGCAGGACTTTTTTATAGAATTTTCTGTCACCGATGAATTTCTTTTTAAAGCCGGTAAACATATATATTTCCTTTCTTTATCGTTTTGTCCCCGGCAGTCCTAATGAAATAAGATAAATAAATGAGTCCGGCATTAAGTTGTCGGACTCGGTGAATAAAGCGTCAGTTAAACAGCTTATCGACCGCAGGAATGATATCCTGTGCGATATCTTCGATCATGCCTTCATCGCAAAGCGATGCGGTTTTCGGGTCGATAGGGATCTTTGCGAGAATGTCCAGTCCGAATTCTTCGGCAGTATCTTCGATGTGGCTGTCACCAAACAGCTTTATCTCCTTGCCGCAGTCGGGACATTTGATATAGCTCATATTTTCAATAAGACCGATGATGGGGATATTCATCATGTTTGCCATGTTGAGCGCTTTCTTTACTACCAGTGAAACAAGACTCTGAGGCGAACTTACGACGATTATGCCGTCAACGGGAAGCGACTGAAACACAGTCAGAGGAACGTCGCCTGTTCCGGGAGGCATATCAACGAACATATAGTCCACATCGCCCCATGCCACATCTGTCCAGAACTGTGTTACAGCACCTGCAATGACAGGCCCTCTCCAGACAACAGGGTCTTCGGGATTTTCCATAAGCAGATTTATCGACATTATCTTTGTGCCGTTTCTGCTTTCGCATGGGAAAAGCGCATCTTCAGTATTTATGGGTCTTTCATTGATGCCGAATATTTTCGGTATGGAAGGACCTGTTATATCTGCGTCAAGCACGGCTGCCTTGAAGCCGCGTCTTTGTGCGTTGACAGCCATGAGCGATGTGACGAGTGATTTTCCCACGCCGCCCTTTCCGCTGACAACAGCGATAACTTTCTTGACGTTTGACATATAATGCGGCATAGCTTTCTCAATGCCGCCGCCCTGACGGGACGAACAATCGGCACTGCACGAACCGCAGTCATGTGTACATTCTTCTGCCATGGATACATTCTTCCTTTCAAAGCCTGCTGTAGACAGCAAGCAGATTCTATATTATTATAGTATATAATTAGCTGAAATATATTAATAAAATATTTCTAAAAAATGCAGTTATAGTAAATTAAGCATCTGAATATCATTGAGCTAAAGTTATTCCGTTGGTTTTATCGATATATTCATTGCTTTTGACTGTCATTTCGTTCCATGCGGGTCTGAAACCGCTTTTAATTGCGTTTTTTGCAGATCTTATATTGCACCAAGCACAGCAATAGAAAGGTACTTTCCCATGATCGATGATCTCCAGGGCAAGTCTGCTTGTCAATGCAGATGCAATACCTTGTCTTCTGTATTCCGGAAGAACGTCGATGCCTATCTGCCACATATCCCTGCAGTCGGCTGAACAGCCTGCAAGTCCGATCAGTTTTCCGTTGTCATATGCCCCTACTCCGAGAACATCTGCAAAACTGCGCTTCTCGCATAAAGCATTAGACCATTCGGGAAGATAAAGGTCTTTAAAGTCTTCGGGATGGAGTACTTTTGTTTCATAATTTATAGGAAGCGGTTTAAGTATACTCAGATCGGGAAGCCAGTACTCTGCCATAAAACATACAGCAGCATTATGATCTTTCAGTGCTTCATTCAAAAGGTATATTGACGGCGTTTCAAAAGCATGTGCGGTATCTGTTTTTTTAAGATATTCCATTACTGCATCTTCAACTTCCGGTACTGCAGATGCAACTATATTGCTGCCGTATGATACCAGATCGCATATAAACGGCAATTCAAGATATATCCTTGCATTTTCATTTTTTTCTGAATGTACGATCACATTTTTGCTTTTGGTAAAATCTGTAGCACTACAGTTAAGATCGGCAGCTGATTGTTTAAAAGCAATATCAAGTATTTCTTTATTGGTCATTATTCGTCTCCTTATAATATCTTTTGGTGTTACAATTATATCATATTGCACTGAAATTGTCAATTTTTTATTAAAAAACGCAATTTTTAACGTAAATGATGCAAAGTGACTTGATTTATCGCAATTATTGTGGTATAATCATAATAATAACGATCAACTACGGTTTTTTTCATGATTTTAAAGGAATGATAATAATGGGTGCTACTATAAAGGATGTTGCAGTAGAAGCAGGCGTTTCTGTTGCAACTGTATCAAGAGTGCTGAATAATAATCCGAGCGTGTCGGAAGACGCAAAAAAACGTGTGTCCGCAGCTATAGATAAGCTGGGTTATTCACCTAATTATCTTGGCAGAAATCTGAGAAAAAAGCACACAAATGTTATACTTGTAATAATGCCAAACTCAGACCATTCTTTCTATATGAATATCGTATCAGGCATACGCAGATATGCTCAGCCGAGGGGTTATAGCATCATATGCGCCTCAACTGATGAGATGGAGGGTATGGAGCTCAGGCATATGGATATGCTTTTTAATCGCATAGTTGACGGGGTCATATTGCTTGGTACGAATTTTGATGCAGATACGCTCAATAAGCTTTCGGAAGAATATAATATCGCTCTCTGCACTGAATCGGTCGCAGGGGCAGAAGTGCTTACAGTAGTTGTAAATGATGAAAAAGCAGCCTATGATGCTACAGCCGAGCTTGTAAAGGAAGGTCACAGGCGTATTGCTTTTGTCGGTGCTGCTGACTCTGCTTCCTCAAGCAGAAAACGAAGACAAGGTTATATCAGGGCGCTTAAAGATGCTTCTATACCCATAAAGGACGAATATATGTATCTCGGACGTTATGACTATGTCAGCGGCGGTACTGCTGTTGAAAAGTTCATGGCTCTTCCCGAACCGCCCACAGCTGTTTTCTGTGTTTCCGACCTTCTTGCTTTTTCGGCGATAAAAAAAGCTAATGACCTGGGTCTTACTGTCGGAAAAGACCTTGCTGTAATGGGATTTGACAATATAACTTTCTGTGAGATGATGCAGCCCACCGTTTCAACTGTTGAACAGCCCTGCATGGAAATGGGCAGGGAAGTTGTAAGAAAGCTCATTTCAAATATAAATAATACTAATGGTGACAAGGATAATGGGTACTACACTGTTGCTCACAGGATAGTGCTCCGTGGTTCTACAGGCCATAATGATAACTGATGATCAGAGGATCTGCTGTGAATAAAATGCCGCAGCAGATCTTTTGTTGTATCTTTGCGGAAAAAATAGTGAATATTTTTAAAAATCACTTGCAAAATACGGCACAAAGTGATATAATAAAAAAAGATATGTCGTTTCCTTTATTTGGCTCATTGACTTGGCGGCATAAAAATGATATAATGATGGAGGCTGATCGTAAGTGAAAGTTAAATTGCTGACACATACTCCCGAACCTGAAAAATATATTGCCACAGCCGCTAAGCTATGCTATGCAAGCGCTGATGTGGATTCACTGCTTGACGGGCTGGATGATGAAAAGATAGCTTCCTTTATGGATATGCTCTCTTCTATAGGTCATGAAAGCCCGATAGAACACGTTTCCTTTACCTTTGCAATAGAGGGTATATCGAGAGCCTGTTCGCATCAGCTTGTAAGGCACAGGATAGCTTCCTATTCACAGCAGAGTCAGCGCTATGTGAGCATGGACGGATTTGACTATGTCATCCCGCCCGAGATAGCTGAGGATGATGAGATACTTGAATTATATAATAAACAGATGAAAGCTGCTTCCGAAAGCTATAATATTCTTTCGGAAAAGCTCGAAGAAAAGCACTTTGCCGAACTTACATCACAGGGTATCGCTGAAAAAACAGCCAGACAAAAGGCTAAGAAAATGGCTATTGAAGACGCCAGATTTGTTTTGCCGAATGCCTGTGAAACTAAAATAGTGGTGACCATGAACGCACGCACTCTCAGACATTTCTTCAAGCTGCGCTGCTGCAATAGGGCACAGTGGGAAATAAGAGCCGTAGCTGTTGAGATGCTTAGACAGGCATCTGAGGTCGCCCCTATACTTTTCAGAAATGCAGGCCCTTCATGTGTCTGCGGCAGCTGTACCGAAGGAAAAATGAGCTGCGGCAAGGCAGCAGAAATGCGTGCCTATTTCAAGTCGCTGACATCTTCAGATAAATAATTGTCAACAGTCATAAAGCAGAAAGGAAGTATAGGTATGGTCTATGTATTTCTCGCAAACGGATTTGAAGAACTTGAAGCACTTTCTCCAATAGATCTTTTAAGACGTGCAGGTATCGAAACTGTTACCGTGGGCGTTGGCGGCAGCGAGATAACCGCTGCTCATGGAGTGAGATTTATTACCGATACTACTTCAGATAAGATAAAGCTCGATGATGAACTTGATATGATCGTTCTTCCCGGAGGTATGCCGGGAACAAAGAATCTTGAAGCTTCGGCAGATGTTCAGTCCGCTATAGACTACTGCTCTGAAAACGGGAAATATATTTCTGCTATATGCGCTGCACCTTCGATATTAGGACACAAGGGTCTGCTCAAAGGCAAAGTATGCACTTGCTTTCCCGGATTTGAAAATGATCTTGAAGGGGCAAAACATAACGGAGCATTAGTTGCTCATGATGGAAAGATAATTACCGCAAAGGGTGCAGGTGCTGCTCTTCAGTTTGCATTGAAACTTGTTGAGGTACTTACATCTGCTGAGACATCGTCTGCACTTGCAGATTCGCTTCAGACAAGATGAACGGCGAAAAACGCGGGGTAAGACAGGTGCTTTTGCATGAGCGCAGAGCTTATCTCAATGAGAAACGTGTTCAGAGTTCAAAAGAGATCATGCAAAGGATCATAGGATCACAGCTTTACAAAGACTGCGATACGATCCTGACTTTTATTCCAACAAGGATAGAGGTCGATACGACTTCGCTTATAGAAAAGGCTTTTGCTGACGGTAAAACAGTCGCAGCGCCCCGTGTCGATAAAAACTCTGATCTGATGGATTTTTACAGGATAACTTCATTTGATGACCTTGAATCTGCGTCATTCAATCTTCTCGAACCAAAGACTGACTGTGAAAAGATCACTGATTTTTCAAATTCTATCTGTATAACTCCCGGTCTTGCATACACGAGAAAGGGGTTCAGAATGGGTTTTGGAAGAGGATATTATGACAGATTTCTCTCAGGCTATGAGGGCATTTCATGTGGAGTAATATTTGAACAATTCATTCTTGACAGTCTTCCTGTTGACGACCGTGATATACCTACATCTTTTGTAGTTACCGAATATGAAATAATAAGAACAAGCGAAAGCTGATATGTAAGAAAGGAACTTCATTCATGGATAATAACGAGATCACAAGACCGGATATTTCTTTCGGCGGCGATGACAGTGCAGCAGTTGATGCGTCTGCTAATGAAGCTGCCAAAGATATACAGAATGATGATATCGACAGTTCGGCTGTTATAACAGCCGCAAACGAAAAAATATCCGAACATACTCATTCGATTGATGAGGCATTGTCAGGTTTTGAAAAAAGCGGGCAGACCCATAAATCTGACAACTCTCCGATCATAAACAGCAAATCTATGTCTGATGAAGACAGAGAGCTTGCCGAGGAATTTGCTATGCTTTCGGGTGCTTCTAAGAAAAAATCCCGCGCTTCATCTTCAAGGCCTGCAAACAGCAATAAAGCAGTTTCGAAGAACTTCGGCAATAATGCAGCTTCGCCTAAGCAGCATAGACCTCGTCCCTCGGAAGAGTTTCAGGAAAAGACTTCGGGTACAAGGAAAAAGGAACGTGAAAAGGATGTATATGTTACCACAAAAAGAAAACGTGAGCATATACTTAATTCGTCAATAATAACCGGTCTTACCCTTACTATTGCCATCGTTTCAATTTCCGTTGTACTTGCTACAGGCGCTATAACCTTAGGTATGGAGTACCTTGGAATAAATAAGCCTAATAAGAGCATAAGACTTACTATACCAGAAGGCTCAAATAATGACGAGATAGCTGATATCCTTATTGCTAATGATATAATCGAGAATAAGCGTCTGTTCAAAGTGGCTCTCAGATTGAAGCATCAGCCTACGCTTTTCCCGGGAGATATCGAACTAAGCCCTAACAAGAGCTACCCTGATATTATACAGTCTCTTTCTGAGATGAGAAAGTCATATGAAACGGTAACACTTACTTTCAAGGAAGGCACAAATCTTTATGCTGTTGCCAAGAAGCTTGAAAAGAACGGCGTTGTTGAGAGCAAGGAGGAATTCCTTACTCAGTTCAATATGCAGCAGGATTTTGAGATCGATGGTCTTGTGACAAGAAATGTAGATACTAAGTTCACAATGGAGGGATTCTGTTTCCCGGATACATATGAATTCTACCTTGATGACTCAGCATATAATGTTTCCAAGATAATCAGAGATAACTTTGCAAGCAAGATAACCGATGAAATGTATGAACGCATGAAGGAAATGGATATGAGTCTCAGTGAGGTCGTTACTCTTGCATCCATCGTTCAGAAGGAAGCAGCTAATACCGAACAGATGCCTGATATCGCTGCTGTTTTCTTAAATCGTCTTAAAGATCCTGATACTTTCCCGAATCTTCAGTCCGATGCCACGGGAAATTATGTGAAGAATGTCATCAAAAAGGCTGAAAATTCTTCTGTAATGCTTGAAAGATACGAAAATGTATATAACACCTATATTTGTTTCGGTCTGCCTGCAGGACCTATCTGTAATCCGGGACTTGACGCTATAAATGCAGTCCTGTATCCCGCTGATTCTGATTATCTCTATTTCTGTCATAATCTTGAAACAGGAGAGATGTTCCTTGCCAAGACCGATGAAGAACATGAAGAAAATCTTAAAAAGGCGGGTCTGAAAAAGTAATGCCATCTGAAATAATGCGTTCTCCGGAGGTTTTAGCACCTGCAGGTGATATGGAACGACTTGAAGCGGCTATAGATTTCGGCGCAGATGCTGTTTATCTCGGCGGAAAGATGTTCGGTATGCGAGCCGCATCTCCCAACTTTACTCCCGAAGAACTTAAAACAGCCTGTGAATATGCCCACATCCGAAACAGGAAGGTCTACCTTACTTGTAATACACTTCCGCGAAATAACGAGATCCCCGGGTTTGAAGGCTTTGTTAAAGATGCCTGCGCAGCAGGCGTTGATGCACTTATAGCTAATGATATCGGTTTGTTTTTCATGATAAAGCGTTTTGCTCCCGACA
Source organism: uncultured Ruminococcus sp. (assembly GCA_902797535.1). Classification (GTDB taxonomy): domain Bacteria; phylum Bacillota; class Clostridia; order Oscillospirales; family Ruminococcaceae; genus YE71. The sequence goes on from CADBTD010000208.1 coordinate 11,684, forward strand.
TGGAAATTCATATGTCGACTCAGACGGGCATAGTGAATTATGCTGCTGCAAATGAGTTTTACAATATGGGTGCTAAACGAGTTGTACTCGCTCGTGAGCTTTCTTTGGAGGAAATAGCTGAGATAAGGGCAAAGACTCCTAAAGAACTTGAGCTCGAAGTATTCGTTCACGGTGCTATGTGTGTAAGCTTTTCCGGAAGATGCCTTATTTCGCAGTATATGATAAATCGTGATGCGAACAGGGGAGAATGCGCTCAGCCCTGCAGATGGGGATACCATCTTATGGAAGAAAAGCGTCCGAATGAGTTTTATCCTGTTTATGAGGATGAGCAGGGCACATACATACTCAATGCAAAAGATATGTGTATGATAGACCATATCGATAAGGTTGCTGAAGCAGGTGTTGACAGCTTTAAGATCGAGGGACGTGCAAAGTCTTCATATTATGTTTCTGTTGTTACTAATGCATACAGACGTGCCATGGATGAATATCTCAGATCACCGGATAACTTTGCGCTTCCGCAGTGGATACATGATGAGGTGTTCAAGGTAAGCCACCGTGCTTATTGTACCGGTTTCTTCTTTGGTCACCCGAAGGACTGTCAATACTATGAGAATAGCGGATATATTCGTGACTGGGATGTAGTCGGTATAGTCACGGGATATGATGAAGAGCACGGAATGATCGAATGCGTCCAAAGAAACAAGTTCCTCAGAGGTTCGGAAGTTGAATTTCTCGAGCCGAACGGTATTCCTGCTCCGCTTACTGCTGATGAACTTTATGACGAGAATTTTGAGCCGATCGAAAGTACTAATCATGCGGCTATGAAATTCTATATAAAGTCTGACAGGAAATTTCTGAAGAATACGATCATTAGGATCGAAAAGTAAAAGTAAAGCATCTGTCGGAAACGGCAGGTGCTTGATTTGCAGGAGGACAATATGAAACAGGCATACTTGGATGATTGCCCGGAATATCTGTCTGCTTATCTGACGTATATCAAAGTGGTTCAGGACAGGGCTGACCGTACCGAAGAGGCATATTATATTGATCTGAGAACTTTTTTGAGATACCTGAAGATAAAGCATGGACTTTGTGACAAAGGCCTTGAGTGGGGCAATATCACAATTGCTGATGTGCCGTTTGATCTTGTGAAGTCTTTTTCACTCGGTGATGCGCATCAGTATCTTTATTACCTTCGCAGTGAGCGTGATAATTCTTCTGCTACAAGAGCTCGTAAAGCCTCGGCGCTGAAAAGATTTTACAATTATCTTCATGTAAAGGCTGAAATGCCATACAGAATAGAAACCAATCCCGTAGAAAACCTTGATCTGCCGCGCATAAAGAATAAACAGCCGAGATTTCTTACACTTGAACAGTCATTGCAGATGCTTTCCAGCATCGATTCTAAAAATCGTGAGCGAGACTACTGTATTATATGTCTTTTTCTAAACTGCGGTATGCGTCTGTCTGAACTTGTTGGTCTTGACATTATTGATTTCAGTGAGGAAAACCGCACACTCAGACTTTTCGGCAAGGGCAGGAAGGAACGTATCGTTTATCTGAATAATTCATGTATTGCGGCACTTAATGATTATCTTCCGACAAGAAAGCCTGCTTTGGATGATGAAAGGGCTATGTTCCTGTCCTCACGCGGCACAAGGATCACTAAAAGGCGCGTTCAGCAGATAGTTGAAGAAATGCTTGAAAGGGCAGGACTTTCAAATCTCGGTATAACTACACATAAACTGCGTCATACAGCAGCGACCCTTATGTATCAGCACGGAGGTGTAGATACTCTTGTACTTCGGGATGTACTTGGTCATAAGAGTATCGCTACCACAGAGATATATACTCACCTTTCAAATGAAAGTTTAAAACAGGCGGCGGAATCATCTCCTCTTGCCAATCTGCCTTCAAATAAGAAAAAGTGATCTTTAGCACGGCTTCGGCCGTGCTTTTTGTGTCAGAAAATGACGATTTGTGTTTTATTTTTCACACTGTGAAAAAAATGTGACAAAAAATATCTTTGCTTTTTCATTCAAATTTAAAGTAACTTTAAGTTTCGGTACGTATAATTAAATCAAGATAAAGAGCACAGAGATGTGCAGGAAAGGGAGTATAATTATGAAAGACTTTAACGGATTTGAACAGTATACTAATAACAGAACAGAACAGGTTCATGAAGTACCTAAGAAACAGAAAAGCGGTGCTAAGGGTATAATTGCAGCAGCAGTTGCCTGCTCAATACTCGGAGGCGCTGTTGGTGCCGGCGGTACATATGCAGGAATGAGATATTTCGGCACTCAGACTGCACAAGCAGCTGCTGTTGAAAAGACATCAGAGAAAACAAATGATTCCGAAAAGAAGTCTACTCAGCTTCTTACGGCAGGTGATAATAAGAAGAATGTTACTGAAACTGTAGTAGCAAACGGCAGTCTGATGACAGCGTCCGAGGTTTATGAGAAAAATGTTGATTCTACTGTCGGTATCACAACTTCAATAAGCACTACAAACTATTTCGGATATAAAACCACTGCTGCCGCTTCGGGTTCCGGATTTATTCTCAGCGAAGATGGTTATATTCTGACTAATCATCATGTTATCGAAGGTGCAAATTCCATCACCGTTACTGCATATGACGGTACAACCTATGATGCTGAGCTTATAGGCAGTGATGAAAGCAACGATATAGCTGTACTTAAAATTGATGCAAACGGACTCACACCTGTTGTGCTTGGCACTTCTGATGATATAAAGGTAGGAGATCAGGTAGTTGCTATCGGAAATCCTCTCGGCGAACTTACATTCTCGCTCACTTCGGGTGTTGTAAGTGCACTTGACAGAGAAGTGACCACAGAGAAAGCTACAATGAATCTTATCCAGACAGACTGTGCTATAAATTCAGGTAATTCGGGCGGCGCACTCTTTAATATGTATGGTGAAGTTGTGGGAATAACAAATGCAAAATATTCCTCCGGCGGCAACGGAGAGGCATCTATAGACAATATAGGTTTTGCTATACCGATAGATAGTGTTAAAAGTCTTGTTGAGAGTCTTATAGAAGACGGATATATCACTAAACCATATATCGGTGTTTATGTTGATAATGTCAGTGAAGACGCTGTAAACTACGGCCTGCCAAAAGGCGCCTCGGTAAAGCAGATCATCGAAGATTCTCCTGCTGAAAAGGCCGGTCTTAAAGTGAATGATATCATCACTGAGGCAAACGGCGAAGAGATATCATCAAGCAACGATCTTGTAAAGATAGTAAGAAAGACCGAGCCCGGTGCAAAGCTTACACTGAAGGTATATTCGCAGGGAGAGTATAAGACCGTTGAACTTCTGGTTGAAGAAAAAAAGCAGGGACAGACCGATGATGCTTCAACTGAAGAGGACGAACAGCAGTATGATCCCCGTATGGATGAGGAATATCAGGAAATAGATCCCTTTGAAGGATTCGGAAGAATGTTCGGCGGATATTGATAAAGCGTATATGGTTCAGCAAGGAACTATGCTTCGTGATTCAACTAACAACTAAGATGTACGATGTTTAGCAGACGTGAGTCATAAGTTGTGAATTATATTCCGTATATGAAAAAGACAGATGTTCATATGAACATCTGTCTTTTTATATGCATATCATATTTTTAAAATTAAAGCATATTATCTTATAGACAGATACAACTCGTTTCATGATACTGAATAATTCTGCTTTTTCTGACAATAATCTTCACAGAGTACTTTTGCGGAGGTAGTTGGATTTGCAGTATAATAAAGTTGAGATAAGCGGTATAAACACATCTGATCTTGTTTTGCTGACTGATGAAAAGACAAGGGAGCTCCTTTTGCTGACACGGCAGGGCAACAAAAATGCGAGAGATGAACTTATAAGAGGAAATCTTCGCCTTGTTCTGAGCGTTTTGCAGCGGTTCATGGGACGTGGTGCTTCATCGGATGACCTGTTTCAGGTCGGTGTTATAGGACTGATAAAAGCAATAGATAATTTCAATATTGACCTGAATGTAAAGCTAAGCACCTATGCTGTACCTATGATACTCGGTGAATTAAAGCGTTACCTGAGAGATTATCGTCCGGTAAGAGTGAGCAGATCGCTCAGGGATCTTGCCTATAAGGCAATGCAGGCAAAGGAAAGATATATCTCTGAACATCAGAGAGAGCCTACTGTAGAACAGATCGCTGAGGAGATAGGCGCTGAAAAGAGCGAGGTAGTGGTCGCTCTTGAGTCATCTGCCGATCCTGTATCTCTTTATGAGCCTGTATATTCGGAATCCGGTGATACACTTTATCTGCTTGACCAGGTTAGCGACAGTAACAGTACTGAAAAAGCATTGAATGAATTTCTGGTCCGTGATGCAGTGAAAAATCTGCCTGAACGTGAACGCAGGATACTCACTTTAAGGTATATTCTTGGAAAGACACAGGTTGAAGTAGCAAAAAGCATAGGAATATCGCAGGCACAGGTATCAAGACTGGAAAAGAGCGCAATAAGCAATGTAAGGAGACAGATAGAGGCATGACGAACAAGACGAAATTATCAGGATATATTATAATGATGGCTGTTATCTGGTGTCTGGCATATTCGCTGTTTCATCCTGATATCGTCTGTGATGCACTGAAGCAGGCAGTCATACGATGTCTTGATATTCTTGTACCTTCATTGTTTGCTTTTATGGCTTTCTCGGAGCTGCTTATACAAAGCGGCTCTTACATAATTTTATCCAAGATATTTTTTCCTGTCAGTATAGTAACAGGACTTCCTGATGAACTTGCAGCTGTGTTTATAATTTCAAATATTGCAGGATATCCTGTAGGTGCATCAATTATATCATCTCTTTATGACAATGGCAGGATATCAAAAGAAGATGCTTCAAGACTTATATGTTTTTGCTGCAATGGCGGACCTGCTTTTTTCGGCGGAGCCGTAGGACTTGCGGTGTTTTCCTCTGCAGAGACCGGGATGCTTTTATTTGTATCATCTGCGATCGTAAATCTTGCAGGTGCTTGCATATTTTTCAGACTATTTCCTATAGGATCTGCAGAGAATAAAAACCAGATCTCATTCAAGAGCGATATGCTTTCAGCAGCTGTATGCAGGGCAGGCGGAAATCTTCTGAAAATATGCGGTATGGTGCTGCTGTTCAGCGGGATATCTGCTGCATCTGCCCCTTTGCTAAGAGCTATTGCATCTGATGATAATGTAAGAACGGTGATTTATTCATTTCTTGAAATATCAAATCTTTCGGCAATAAATGGAAAACCATATTTCCTTTTGCCGTTTATGGCATCTGCAGGGGCATTCGGAGGGCTGTGTGTTATATGTCAGATTGCATCTGTAATAGGAAATAAGTTTGATATAAGGCGATTTATAGCATCAAGGACCGTCTGCGCCGTTCTTTCTTTTTTTGTATTCAAGGCACTTTGGACTATATTTGGTGAAAGTTATATATCCGTTTCTGCTGAAAATACAGTTATAGTCAATATGAACAATTTTATACCGTCAATTTGCTTGATAATGATGATTTTTTTGACATTTTCGAGAAAAAACTTGCAATCTTTCAGTCAAATATGATATAATATATTCAGCGATATTATGACATTATGCCCAAGGAGATGTATAATAATGGCAAAGAAGAAGAATTATTTCGGCAACAGCATTTCTCCTTCCTGTTCATATTGCCTTTACGGTAATCGTTCAAGAGAAGGAAATAAAGTTTTATGCGAAAAGCAGGGACTTGTTGAGGCTGACTACTCATGTAAGAAGTGGATATATGATCCTATCAAGCGTATCCCCAAGAAACAGCTTGAGATACCTCAGCAGGAAGATGACATAATCTGATAATCACGGCTCATGTACAATTGTATATGAGCCTCTTTTATATTTGTTCATATTACATTATGTTTACAATTATAAATTGCACTTGATTTAGTGGCTGTGATGTGGTATAATAACAATATATCGGCTGAAAAGGAAAATGAAATTTATGGGAAAATATAAAGCTTGTGTTTTTGATTTCGATCTCACACTTGCAGATTCGTCGGTAGGTATACTCATCTGCTTCAGACACACTTTGAAAAAGTTTGGATACGTTGTGCCGAATGACAGCATCATTTATAATACGATAGGCCTGCCTCTTGTGGATGCTTTTGATCTGCTGACCGGTATCCCGAATAATCCGCAGAGAATGGATATGCAGGCTGAATATATACTTAAAGCAAACGATGAAATGGTCAAGAACACCTTTTTTTATGACGGCGCAGTTGACGGACTCGTTTCATTAAGAAAAAATGGCGTAAAAATAGGCGTTGTATCATCCAAGCTCAGATTTCGTATTGTTGAGAGTTTCGAGAAAAAAGCAGGCTGTATGCCTGTAGATGAACTGATAGGCCTTGATGATGCACCGAAGCCTAAACCTGACCCCGGCGGACTTATGCTTTGCATGGAAAGACTGGGCGTTAAAAAGAATGAGACGCTGTACATAGGAGACAATATAATAGACGCTAAGACCGCTATGGCGGCAGGCGTTGATTTTGCTGCTGTGCTTACCGGTTCGACTTCAAAAGATGAGTTCAGAACACTGGATAATGTTTTTATTGCTGATAAACTTACTGATATTTTTAACTTTATATATAAATAGTAAAAAAACATTTAAACGTCAATTAACAACTATTGCTATTTACAGTGAAAAATGGTATAATATTTAGATGGGAACTTTTGTTTTTAAGGAGGCAGCGTATGCTTAGATCCATGACAGGATTCGGTAGGGAAAGAGCTGAATTTGATGAAAGAGAGATCCTTGTAGAGATACGCTCGGTCAATCACCGATTCTATGAATTCTCGGCGAGAACACCCAGAGCTTACGGCTATCTTGATGAAAAGCTGAAATCGCTTCTTGGAGGAAAGATAACAAGAGGCAAAGTCGAGGTAGCGGTATATATATATAATAAAGAAGGCGTCAATGCTGATATATCCGTTAACCGTGAAATAGCGCATGGCTATATAGATGCTTTAAGATCAGTATCTGACGAATTCTCACTTAAAGATGACCTTACACTTTCAAGCATAATGCGTCTGCCCGATCTGTTTACCGTAGTCAAAACTCAGGAAAATGAGGAACAGGTATGGGAGCAGGTAAAAAGTGCTGCTGAAAAGGCACTTGAAAGATTTATTGAAATGAGAGAGACCGAAGGCGTCAAGATGTTTGAGGATATCTCATCACGTCTTGATACCATTGAAAGAGCTGTTCTGACAGTAGAAGAACGTTCTCCGAAGGTGACCGAAGCGTACAGAGAAAAGCTCTATACAAAGATAAGCGAGATAGTCGGGGACAGGAATATAGATGACGCCCGCATTCTTACCGAAGCAGCTATTTTCTCCGAGAAAACAGCTGTTGATGAAGAAACAGTAAGACTTCACAGTCATATCAATCAGTTCAGAGAACTTATAAACAGCAGTGAACCTGTGGGAAGAAAGCTTGATTTTCTTGTTCAGGAAATGAATCGTGAGGTCAATACAACAGGTTCAAAATGCTCGGATCTTGATATCACAAAGATCGTTGTGGATATGAAGAGTGAGATAGAAAAGATAAGAGAACAGATACAGAACATCGAATAAGAGGTGGTTTTTCGTGAAGCTTCTGAATATCGGATTCGGGAATCTTGTTTCTTCGGAACGTCTTGTTTCTGTTGTTGCTCCTGATTCTGCTCCGGTCAAACGACTGGTCCAGGAGGCAAGGGACAGAGGAACTCTTATAGATGCGTCCTGTGGACGAAAAACAAAGTCAGTACTTATCATGGACAGTGACCATGTGGTACTTTCAGCACTTTCGACCGATACTATCGCTTTAAGGTCGGGGGTTTCTGACAATAATGATCAAGAGGAGGATACTGATGAATAAAGGTACTCTTTACATAATATCAGCTCCGTCCGGATGCGGAAAAGGCACACTGTTAGGCAGGCTGAAGGACAAGTTTGAATTCTTTCTTTCCGTATCATGCACGACAAGAAAGCCTCGTGAAGGTGAGATCGACGGTATACATTATCATTTTATGAAAGTAGCTGATTTTGATAAAATGGTAAGTGAAGATGCTTTTCTTGAACACGCAGGATTTTCCGAAAAGCAGTACGGAACACCTAAGGCGCCTGTTCTTGAAAACCTACAGTCCGGAAAGGACGTGGTTCTTGAGATCGAGCCGCAGGGTGCTTTTATTGTTAAGGAGAAGATCCCCGATGCTGTTATGATATTCATTCTTCCTCCGAAAATATCTGATATAGAACACAGACTTCGCAAACGTTCGCTTGAATCGGGAGAAGATGAGGAGACTATTCAGAAAAGACTTGCTACCGTAGTTCCCGATATAAAGAGATCCTACGAGTATGAATATGTGATGGTAAACGGAGAACTCGACAAGGCTGTCGATGATCTTGTTACTATATATACTAAGGCAAAAAATGGCGGAGAAGGCCTTGATGCTTTCAGATCCGACAGTATGAAAAAGACTATAGATGAGGTGCTTAAAAATGCTTAGACCCGCAGCAGTACAGATCTTAAAGAACAATGAAAGCTACTATTCTCTCGTTGTAGCAGTCGCAAAGCGTGCAAGAGAGATAACCGAGGAGGCATTTGAAAATCACATAGTTCTCAATGAGCGTCCTGTAAAGAAAGCTGTCGATGAGTTTGCAGCAGGAGAATACAAGCTTATTGAAAATCCCGCAGTAAGAGGCTGATAAAGTCTTGCTTGTCGCAGAGACAGCGCTTAGCGGAGCGACTTTCAGCTTTGATAAAAAATACAGCTATGTGATCCCCGAACGACTTGCAGACAAGGCAAAAGCCGGTTCAAGGGTCTTGGTGCCTTTTGGACGAAGCAGTAAACGTTCGGTAGGTCTTATTCTTTCTGTTAAGGCCGTTGACAGGACTGATCAGCGTCTTAAACAGTTATCTGCTGTTATAGACGAGCAGCCGCTTATCGGAGAAGAAATGCTGTCAATGATCGAATGGCTCAGAGAAACAACATTTTGCACATATTATGATGCATATCGTGCTATGGTTCCAAGCGGTTTTTCTGTAAAGACATATGTACATTTTCAGCCTGCTAATATTGATCCCGAAGAGTGTGAGCTTACTGATGAGGAAGCCGATCTTCTTATGCGCGTAAAGCGATGCAGGGATCAGCAGGAGATAGATGCACTTCTTGATGTTGAGAAAAGTCCTGATGCTGCTTCAAAAAAACAGCTCAGGTCACTCATATTATCTCTTTGTGACAAAGGTGCTCTTGAAGAATCTGATGTCTTTAAAAGGCTTGTAGGCGATGCGTCAGAGCAGAATGTTTCTCTTACTGACAGTTATCTTACCGGCAGTATCAATGATAAACTCAGCGCAAAGCAAAGGTCTGCCGTAAAGCTTCTTGAAGAGACAGGCTCAGCGTCTGTTGATGAGATATGCTATATGGTCGGTTGTACCAAAGCCGTAATAAAAAGGCTTGAAGAAAAAGGGATAGTAAGACTTTACCGTGTAGAGGTCATGCGTAAGGCTACTGATGATGCACAGCAGCGTCTTTCGCCTGAAAGCATAATCCTGAACGACGAACAGTCAGCTGCCTACAGCGGTATCATGTCGCTCATAAAGGCTGAAAAGCCTGCAGGCTCGCTTCTGTATGGTGTAACAGGCAGCGGAAAGACGTCAGTTTTTTTCAGACTGATCGATTCTGTGCTTAAGCTCGGCAAAACAGCAATGCTTTTGGTGCCCGAGATATCACTTACACCGCAGATGGTAAGAAAATTCAAGCTGTATTTCGGTGATGATATAGCTCTTCTTCATTCGTCACTATCTTTGGGACAGAGGATGGATGAGTTCAAGCGTATCAGCAGAGGTGAAGCAAGAATTGTCATAGGTACAAGAAGTGCTGTATTTGCGCCGCTGGATAATATAGGTGTTATTATTCTGGATGAAGAGGGTGAACGCACTTATAAATCAGATCAGTCACCCAGATATCATGCACGGGATGTAGCCATAAGAAGATGCGGACATCATAATTGTGTGATGGTCCTTGCTTCAGCTACACCCTCCGTTGAATCATTTTATTTCGCAAAATCAGGGAGATTCCATCTTTTTGAGATGCACGAGCGTTATGCGGATGCTACTCTTCCCGATGTCGAGATAATTGATATGCAGGCCGAGGCTAATTCGGGAAACGGCTCATTGTTCAGCCGTAAACTTGCTGATGCTATCGGAGAAACGCTTGAAAAGAATGAACAGGTCATCCTGCTTCTGAACAGGCGTGGCTTTACAACATATATGTCATGTGTTGACTGCAGACAGCCTCTTTGCTGTCCGAACTGCGACTTGCCCATGACTTATCACAAGAAAAATAACAGATTAATGTGTCACTATTGCGGTTACAGTGAACCTGTGCCTGATAAATGTCCGAACTGCGGCAGCGTCAATAAGCTGAAGCAAAGCGGCGTCGGGACACAGAAGATAGAAGATGAATTATCTGTGTTGTTCCCTGATGCAAGATTGCTGAGAATGGACGCAGATACAACATTTTCAAGATATGCCTATGAGGAAAGCTTTTCTGCGTTTGAACGCAAAGAGTATGATATAATGCTCGGCACGCAGATGATAGCGAAAGGCCTCAATTTCCCCGAGGTAACACTTGTTGGTGTAGTGTCTATAGATAAGGCGCTTTTTACAGGCGATTTCAGAAGTTATGAGAGAACTTTCTCGCTCATTACTCAGGTCGCCGGACGCTCTGGCAGAGGCGATAAACCCGGAAGAGCGTTTATCCAGACTTTTGTTCCAGACCACTATGTCATAAATCTTGCTGCACAGCAGGATTATGATGAGTTTTATGAGCAGGAAAGTGCATTGAGAAAATCGCTGCTATATCCGCCTTACTGTGATATATGTGCAATTAATTTTTCTGCTTCTATGGAAAGCAAGGTCATAGAAGGCTCGAGGGAGTTCTTACAGCTTCTGAGAGATTATGCATTGCAGAATAAACTCAATATACCGCTCAGAGTGCTTGGGCCTTCTCCATGTACACTTGGGCGTATAAATAACAGATACAGATACAGACTTATAATCAAGTGCCGTGTTTCAAAACAGCTCAGAGATATGGTCAGACGCTGTATGGAAAGCTTCATCAGAATTTCAAAATATTCCGATGTAAGGATAACGGCTGATATAAACGGTGATATAGGTCTTTGACAGAAAGGATCGAAAAAATGGCGATCAGAACTATTACTAAAAACGGTGACCCTATACTCAGAAAGGTTTGCAGACCAGTAACTGATTTCAATGAAAAACTGTGGCAGATCCTTGATGATATGGCTGATACTATGCATAACGCTGATGGTGTAGGTCTTGCAGGGCCTCAGATAAGTTATCTGCGCAGAGCTGTTGTCATAGATATCGGTGACGAAAATGGCCTGCTTGAGTTGATAAATCCTGAGATAACATCAATGTCAAAGGAAACTCAGTATGTCCAGGAAGGCTGTCTTTCATGCCCGAATCAGTGGGGAATGACCACAAGACCTATGAAGATACATTTCAAAGCACAAAACAGAAATGGTGAATGGTATGAGATGGATGCAGAAGCACTTCTTGCACAGGCTGTCTGCCATGAAGTAGAACATCTTGACGGAAAACTGTTTATTGATATAGTTGAGGAATGGGTACATCCCGAAGAAGAGGAGAATACCTGATGAAGATCGTATTCATGGGAACACCTGATTTTGCGGTAAAAGCACTGAAAAATCTATATCATCCTGAGCCTTATGGTATTGATATCGAAGTTCAGGCTGTTTTCACTCAGCCCGATAAACCTAAGGGCAGAGGTTATAAGCTGATCCCGCCTCCTGTAAAAGTGCTTGCTCAGGAGCATGGAACGACTGTGTATCAGCCTGTAAGTCTGAAAAAAGATGCTGAGGAATATCTTGATGCACTTGAAAAGCTGTCTCCTGATATAATTGTTGTTGCAGCATACGGAAAGATTCTTCCTAAGGAAGTTCTTGAACTGCCTAAATACGGCTGCATAAATATCCATGCGTCACTTTTGCCTGAATACAGGGGTGCAGCGCCCATTCAGCGTGCTATTTACGATGGTAAAACCGAAACCGGTGTAACTATAATGCAGATGGCTGAAGGTCTTGATACCGGTGATATGCTTCTTAAAGAAAAGGTCCGGATCGGAGAAAATGAGACTTCGACTGAATTGTTTGACAGGTTGGCAGACCTTGGTGCTGATATGCTTATGGAGATCCTGAAAGCATTTGAATGCGGCGAAGTACATCCTGAAAAGCAGGATGATTCTTTGTCTACATATGCAGCAATGATCACAAAGGATATGTGTCTGATCGATTTCAGCAAGCCTGTTTTTGATGTCCACAGACAGATCTGTGCCCTGTCAGAGGCACCTGGTGCTTTTTGCTTCCTTGACGGAAAAAGACTGAAAGTTTATCATTCAGAGATCGCATCAAGAGAAAAAAGCAATTTTGGTCCAGGTGAATTTGCGGGCGGCAAGAAGTTTGATGTTGCCTGTGCTGACGGAGTGATCAGATTCACAGAAATACAGCCTGAAGGCGGAAAGAGAATGCAGGCAAATTCATATTTGAACGGCAAGCCGATAAAGCAGGGGACTTTGCTGAAGTGATATTGCGGAAAGCAAATCAGCTTTACATATACAAACTGACTATGATCGATTGCACTTTTAAAATAAGACACGTCAAGTGATATAGCTTTACGTTTGATCGACCTATGTGTATTTTTAGTTTGAGAGGAATGCAAGTGAGCAGTGAAAATCAAAGAAAAACAGCTGTAAAGCTTCTGTGCCGTGTCCAACAAGGCGGTGCATATTCAAATCTTTTGCTCGATGAGCATTTCAAAAAAAGTAAAATGACAGCACAGGAAAAGAAATTTTGTGCCGCTTTGTTTTACGGAACGCTTGAAAGGCGTTATACTCTTGATAAAATAATAGAAAAGTATTCATCACGTCCGAGTGACAAGCTTAACTGCGAGATCCGAGCTATTCTTGAAACGGCATTGTATCAGCTGCTTTACATGGACAGTGTACCTGAATCAGCGGCTGTAAATGAAGCTGTTGATCTTGCTTCAAAGAACAGAAATCCTGCTGTCAAAGGATATGTAAATGGGCTTTTAAGGTCATTTCTTCGTGATGAAAAAAGACTTCCCTCAGGTAAAAGTAAAGTCGAACAGCTTTCTTTGCAGTACTCCTGTCCTGTAGATCTGACCGAAAAATGGCTTAGTGAGCTCGGTGAAAAGAATACGGTCTCACTTTTAGCTGATTCGCTTGGCAGTCCTCCTATAACTGTTAAGGTAAATACTCTAAAAGTATCTGCTGCTGAGCTTTTGCAGCGCTTGACTGACGAAGGCTTTACAGCAAAGATCAACAGATATTTCGATGATTGTATCGATGTTAAGGGATATGCTCCCGAATCGTCTCAGTGTTATAAAGATGGTCTGTTCCATGTCCAGGATATTTCAAGCAGACTATGCTGCAAGGCAGTTGATGCTCTGGAGGGAATGACAGTACTTGACATATGCTCTGCTCCCGGTGGAAAAACATTTACGATCGCTGAGCTTATGTTTAACAAAGGTAAATTGTTTTCATTTGATCTTCATGAAAAACGTGCGGATCTTGTTGAAAAAGGTGCTGAGCGTCTTGGGATAAATATCGTAAAGGCTTCTGCAAATAACGGTAAGGTCTATAATAGTTCTATGCCTATGGCTGACAGAGTGCTGTGTGATGTTCCTTGCTCCGGGCTTGGTGTGATCCGAAGGAAACCGGAGATAAAATATAAGGATCTTTCTGATTTTGATGCTCTGCCTGAGATCCAGTATCAGATCCTCGATACTTCATCAAAATATGTAAAACCAAACGGATATCTTATATATTCGACTTGTACTGTTTCAGATGCGGAAAACAGGGATAATGTTCTTCGTTTTCTAAAAGAACACCCGGATTTTGAACTCGCTCCTTTGTGGAATGATATGGGTAAATTTGATGGTGAGGAAATGCTTACCGTTTTGCCGGAGTATTTTAACTCTGACGGCTTTTACATTGCTAAATTTAAAAGGATCTCTTGACCTGTGAGGTGAAAGGCTTGATCATACATGATAATGATGATAAAATTGATATATTGAGCCTCTCCAAAGACGAACTCTTTGCTGAGATCACAGCTATGGGAGAAAAGAGATTTCGTGCCGGACAGATCTATGACTGGCTCCATAAAAAGAATGTATCTGATTTTTCTCAAATGACCAATCTTTCTGCACAACTGAAAGATAAGCTTAGAGAAAAATTTTGTCTAAAATCACTATTTATAGTTAAAAGACTTGAATCTAAGGTAGATAATACTGTAAAATATCTATATAGGCTATCTGACGGCAATCACATCGAAAGTGTTGTTATGGAATATAACTACGGCAATACGATATGCGTGTCTACTCAGGTAGGCTGCAAGATGGGCTGCAGGTTTTGCGCTTCAACGATCGCAGGTTTTAAAAGAAGTCTGCTTCCGAGCGAGATCCTTCAGCAGATATATATTGCTCAGAAAGACAGCGGCAGGAAGATATCCGGCGTTGTGCTCATGGGCATCGGTGAACCGCTGGATAACTATGACAATGTTGTACAGTTCCTAAAGCTGCTGTCAGACCCGGATGGTTTTGGCATGTCGCTCAGGCACGTTTCATTATCTACCTGCGGAATCGTACCGAAGATATATGAGCTTGCCGAGCTTGAGCTCGGGCTTACTTTGTCAATATCATTGCACGCTCCCGATAATGAGAGCAGAAGTGCGATAATGCCTGTCAATGACAAATACAGCGTTGAAGAACTTATGAAAGCATGCCGTCATTATTTCAAAAAGACGGGCAGACGCATCAGTTTTGAATACGCTCTTATAAACGGACATAACGATACTCGTGAGGATGCAGCCAAGCTTGCAGCTTTACTTGGAGATTTCGTTTGTCATGTTAATATAATCCCCGTAAACAAGATAAAGGAAAGAAACTATACTTCCGATCGAAAGGCTGCACAAAGATTTGCGGCAATTCTTGGTGAGATGGGGATAAACGCTACTGTAAGAAGAACGCTCGGCGCTGATATCGAGGCTGCCTGCGGACAGTTAAGGCGTGAATATGAGGGTATGGCCGATTGATTATTCGGGTATCCTAAGGATTGGGCGGTGAATGGTAATGTATCTGTCATATAATTCAGACATGGGTCTGGTACGGCAGGAAAATCAGGATAAGATATGTGCGGGATTTCTCGCTGATAATATCGCTCTTGCTGTAGTATGTGACGGAATGGGCGGAGCTTCTTCGGGCTCTGTGGCAAGTGACATAGCCGCAACTGAGATATACAGACGCATCATGTCAGGTTTTAACCCGAACATGAAACCATCAAGTATAAGAAATCTGCTTGAAACTGCAGTTTCTGCTGCCAATACCATAGTTTATGAAAAGAGCAAGGAAGATATCGAGACTTACGGCATGGGTACTACCTGTGTTGTTGCGCTTGTTGTCGGAAAATGCGCACACATCATAAATGTCGGTGACAGCAGAGCATATCTGCTGAATACAGACGGCATATCTCAGATCACTGAAGATCATACCTATGTCAATATGCTGTATAAGCATGGAGAAATAACCTATGACGAGATGATAAATCATAAGATGAAGAATATCATTACTCGTGCTATAGGTGTAGACAGTACCGTAGAACCCGATTATTATGAGATCGAGGAGTCAGGGAATTTTGACATTTTCCTTTGTACTGACGGACTGTATAATTATTGTCAACCGCAAATTATATACGAAAGTGTCTTTAATAAGAATCTGGACAATGGCGTATCTGATTTGATAGATTACAGCAATGCCTGCGGCGGCAGAGATAATATTTCCGCTGCAGTCATAGCTAACTGAGGCAAACAAAACCGGAACAGGAGTTCCACAGAACAGGAGTTGAAGATCTTATGAATTATATCGGCAAGCGTCTTGATGACCGATATGAGATTACCGAACAGATCGGCACAGGCGGTATGGCTGATGTCTATAAAGCCCACGATTCTGTTGATGATCGAATAGTAGCAGTCAAGATCCTTAAAGATGAATTT
The DNA here is from genome assembly GCA_902797535.1 of uncultured Ruminococcus sp. GTDB lineage: Bacteria > Bacillota > Clostridia > Oscillospirales > Ruminococcaceae > YE71. The sequence goes on from CADBTD010000208.1 coordinate 27,843, forward strand.
TCCGAAAACGATGATTTTCTCAGACGTTTCAGGAATGAAAGCAAGGCTATTGCTGTACTTTCACATCCGAACATCGTAAAGATATATGATGTCGGTCTTGAAGATGAGGTAAAGTTCATCGTCATGGAGTATATCGACGGCATAACTTTAAAAGACTTTATAGAACAGCAGGGCGTGCTTCGCTGGAAGGATGCGCTTTTCTTCATAACACAGATACTTCGTGCTCTTCAGAGCGCTCATGACAAGGGCATCGTCCACAGAGATATCAAGCCCCAGAACATCATGCTTCTTGAGGACGGTACTATCAAGGTCATGGACTTCGGTATTGCAAGATTCTCTCGTGTTGACGGAAAGACCCTTTCTGATAAGACCGTAGGTTCTGTTCATTATATCTCTCCCGAACAGGCGAGAGGTGATATGACCGATGAGAGAAGCGATATTTACTCTGTAGGTATCATGCTTTATGAAATGGTTACCGGAAAGAAGCCTTATGACGCTGATACTCCTGTGGCTATCGCTCTCAAACATATGCAGGATGAATGTGTTCCTCCGAGAGAGATAATGCCTTCTGTTCCGGAAGCACTTGAAGAGATAATCCTTCATGCTATGGAAAAGGATCCCGCAAGACGTTATCAGTCAGCGGCTCAGATGATCAATGATATCGATACGTTCAAGCTTGATCCTACTGTAGTTTTCGGATACACAGATCCTGATTTTCAGCCTGAACAGCAGACTGAAACAAGATACTACAATCCTCTTGCTGAGGTTCCCGAAGAGGAATATCCTGAGGAAGAGTATGATGATTATGATGACGGTGATTTCGGCGGACGTGTTCCTGCTTATGCAGGCGGCGGTGACGAATATGTCTATGAATATGAGGAAACACAAAGAAGAAGCTATGTTGTTCCAATAATGTTCGCAGTTACTGTTGCAGTCGTTGTGATCGCTTCACTTGTTATAGCATATTACGCTTTGTCCAATTTCGGTCCGAGTGCTACTCATTCCGGTAATGTTGAAATACCTAATTTCGTTGGACAGAACATCGTTCAGGTAGAGCAGCAGTGGAAGGATAAACTTAACTTTGATAAGACCGAAGAATACTCAAATGAGTATGATGAAGGTGTGATCATGTCTCAGGCTCAGACAGGTAAAACTGTTAAGGAAGGCTACACCCTTAAGTTAACTGTAAGTAAGGGTCAGAGACTTATCACTGTTCCTAACATGGTAAACAAAGACAGTGAGATAGCCCGTAATGAGCTTGCAAGTTCCGGATTCGTTCCTATTCCCCGTGAGATTTACGATGATAATATCGCTAAGGGAATGGTAGTCAAGACTGAACCTGCTGCAGGTACACAGTATCCTGAAGGCAAGGAAGTTCAGTACTTTATCAGTCAGGGACCCCTTGAGACTCAGGTAAAGGTTCCTAATGTTGTTGGTCTTACCAAGGCAAAGGCTATAGCTACTCTTAAGGAGTGCAAGCTCATGTATGAGGTAGAAGAGATCAAGTACGACGGTGAAAAGAATAAAGTCGTTGAGCAGAGCGTAAAGGCTGATACCTATGTTGATAAGCAGAGCACTGTAATTATTTATATTTCAACAGGTGAGACCGATCCTATACCTCTGACATTAAAAATTCCTCTGCCGAATGGATTAAGAGGTTCTTATACAATAGATGTTTACCGTGATGGTACGATCGCCTATACAAAGACCATACAGAATGGTGAGACTGTAGCGGGCGGTACCGTATCGATAGATATTCAGGGTAAGAAAACTGAGAAGCTGATGGTGTATATCAAGTCTAATGATCTTGGTCAGGAGAATTATATCCGATATGCGACATTCAATATCGACTA
>CADBTD010000209.1 GCA_902797535.1 uncultured Ruminococcus sp.
AACAACTTCCGACCTCCTTAGTATTCAAATAGTACTTTCACTGATATAATGATAGTATATTTAAGCTACTATGTCAATACCTATCCGGTAAATCAATACTTTTTTCGTAGGACTGCACAATAATGTTATATGTTATTGTATTATTTGACATGACCCGACAAAACATGAACAAACCACTTGACATTGCCTGTGTGATATGGTATGATCAAAGCTGTACAGTTTCGCTATATATAATAAGGTATAGCGAAGGTATAGCGCGACTGTCAGACTGCACAAAAAACGCTCTGATATATTGAAAAAATTCTGCGGGATATGCGGCATTTGAATTTGTAAAAAAAATGTAAATTCTCTTGCTATTTTTTCTGTTATGATGTATAATATATCTTGCGTGACTGCAACAGATGCGTCTGTTCAGCAGACGTATCATGATATGCGATGAAGCGGGAGGTTGCTGACGGTGCGTCAGGTAATTTCCGCCGAGTATGTCCGATTTTAAATTGGGCGGCTGCGATATGAAACACTGTGTGTGCTTGTACTTCTTGCGAGGGGCTTTGTGCCTTTGTACGAGCAGTGTGTCTTATTGTGTCCGAAGCGAAATGTTTCGGCTTTTTTTATGAAAAGAGCACGGAACACACGGAAAAGTAGTAACCGCAGTGAAAAGCCCCCACAACATTTTTTATGCGCACAAGGAGGCGATTTAAGTGGCAGTCAATGAAAAGATCAGAATCAAGATCAAGGGTTATGAGCACGCAACCGTAGACGCTGCAGCAGCAAAGATCGTTGAGGTCGTTAAGCGTTCGGGTGCTAAGGTATCGGGACCTATCCCGCTGCCTACCGATAAGGAGATCGTAACTATCTTACGTGCTGTACACAAGTACAAGGACAGCCGTGAGCAGTTCGAGATGAGAACTCATAAGAGACTTATCGACGTTATCAGACCCACCAAGGAGACCACATCGGTCCTCGAAGGTCTTGAACTTCCTGCCGGAGTAAGCATCGTAATGGAGATCAGATAATTCGTAAGGAATTATTCTTTGAACTCCGATAGATACCGCGTGCGGTATCTCAACGAAATGCAAACGCAGGTCATCTCGGCAAAGTCCGAGCAATAACCAATTAGGAGGAAATTAAAATGCAGAAAGGCATCATCGGAAAGAAGATCGGCATGACACAGATCTTCGACGAACAGGGAAAAGTAATCCCCGTTACCGTAGTAGAAGCCGGCCCTTGCGTAGTCGTTCAGAAGAAGACTGTTGAGAACGACGGTTATGACGCAGTACAGCTCGGTTTCGGAGAGATCAGAGCAAAGAACGTAAACAAGCCTCTTGCAGGTCACTTCAAGAAGGCAGACGTAGCTCTCAAGAGAACTCTTAAAGAGTTCAGACTTGACGACTGCAGCGCTCTGAATGTAAAAGACATCGTAAAGGCTGATATCTTTGCGGTCGGCGACATCGTAGATGTAAGCGGCACCAGCAAGGGTAAGGGCTATGCAGGTACCATCAAGCGTTTCAACAACGCAAGACTTAAGGAAACTCACGGTACAGGTCCTGTACACAGACACGCAGGTTCTATGGGCGCTTGCTCATCTCCTTCGCGTATCTACAAGGGCAAGTGCATGCCGGGTCACTTAGGTGCTGAAAAGGTAACTGTTCAGAACCTTGAGATCGTAAAGGTTGACGCTGAGAATAATCTTATCGCAATAAAGGGAGCAATCCCCGGACCTAAGAACGGCACCGTTACTATCGTAAACGCCGTTAAGAAGGCTTAATGGAAGGAGGAGTAACAATGTCTAAGATTTCTGTAGTAGATATGAAGGGCAGCAAAGTTTCCGACCTTGAGCTTAATGATAAAGTATTCGGGATCGAACCCAATAAGACTATCATGCACGCTATGGTAGTAAATTACCTTGCTAATCAGAGACAGGGCACACAGTCCACTCTTACCCGTACCGAGGTAAGCGGCGGCGGAAGAAAGCCCTGGAGACAGAAGGGCACAGGCCACGCTCGTCAGGGCTCCATCAGAGCTCCCCAGTGGGTACACGGCGGCGTAGCACTCGGACCCAAGCCCAGAGATTACAGCTACTCGCTCAACAAGAAGGAAAAGAGACTTGCTATGAAGTCTGCTTTCTCTTCCAAGGTACTTGACAGCGACATGATCGTTGTTGACAAGATCGCACTCGACGGTTACAAGACCAAGACCGTAGTTGAGATGCTCAAGGCACTCGGCTCCGAGAAGAAGACTCTTATCGTTACCGACGGCGTTGATCCCGTACTCGTAAAGAGCGCAGCAAACATCCCCGGAGTAAAGACAGCGACTGTAAACACTC
>CADBTD010000210.1 GCA_902797535.1 uncultured Ruminococcus sp.
CGGATAGGTATTGACATAGTAGCTTAAATATACTATCATTATATCAGTGAAAGTACTATTTGAATACTAAGGAGGTCGGAAGTTGTTGCAATATGATTTTGAAAATCCAATGATCGCTGTGGATCTGCTTGTTTTTACCATTGCCGATGACCGATTGAAGATCGTACTCGTGGAACGAGGCGAAGACCCCTTCAAGGGCAGGCTGTCTCTTCCGGGAGTGTTCGTGCGCAAAGGTGAAACGCTTGATGACGCTGCGCAGCGAGGAATATCCGAAGAGGCCGGACTGTCAGACATCTACTTCGAGCAGCTTTACACATGGGGACAGCTCGACCGTGACCCAAGACGCAGGATAATCTCGGTATCGTATCTGTCATTGGTGGACTGTGCAAGGATACACCTCAGTGCAGGCGAAAGGACATCCTCAGCAGTACTGTATGACGTTGAAGACCTGCTTTCATCTGACGAATGTCTTGCGTTTGACCACCGTGACATAATCGCTTACGGCAGAGAACGCATAAAGAACAAGACTGAATATACACGCATAGCCTTTGAATTCCTGCCAGAAGAGTTTACCCTTCCGCAGCTTCAGAGAGTGTATGAGATACTTCTCGGCAGACAGCTTTACAAGGCTAATTTCCGCCGCAAGATAGCGCCGCTTATAGAGGATACACAGAAAATGACTTCCGGCGACGCTCACAGACCAAGCAGATACTACAGGCAGAAGCCCGATGCCGAATAACGGCGGCTCACCTGTTTTTTAGAAGGAATGATCATCTATGAATAATTTTGATGTTGTAATCGTTGGCGCAGGTGCGGCAGGTCTGTACGGCGCATATAATCTTAACGGTGACCTTAAAGTGCTGGTCATCGCAAAGCGTGAGCTTACGCTGTGTAACTCTGCACTCGCACAGGGCGGCATAGCAGGAGTATACGACTCTCCGGAAGATTCCCCCGAGCTTCATAAGAAAGATACCTTTGTGGCAGGCGGATATGAGAATGACCCGGACGCTACCGAAGTTCTTGTAACAGAGGCGCATACCGATATAGGCAGACTTATAGAGCTCGGTGCGGAATTTGACAAACAGGCGGACGGCGACTATCACCGCACCCTTGAAGGCGGACACTGCCGTCACAGGATATTCCACCACGCCGACGCTACAGGCTATGAGATAGAAACCACCCTGCTCAGGAATGTATCAGAGCTTGATAATGTTACCATATGGGAAAACGCTCTTGTATGCGATATGGCAAAGACCGCTACAGGTTTTTCGTTCCTTGTGAAGACAGAAGACGGCTTTGAGACCGTAAACTGCCATTTCGCTATACTTGCGACCGGCGGCATAGGCAGAGTATATGAATATACCACAAACTCAGCTATTGCAACAGGCGACGGTATAGCTATGGCATACCGGCTTGGCGCTGAGATAAAAAATCTGAGCTATATACAGTTCCATCCGACAGCTTTCAACAACCGCCACACAAGAGAGTGCTTCCTCATTTCCGAGGCTGTAAGAGGTGAAGGAGCATATCTGAGAAACTGTCACGGCGAACGCTTTATGCACCTGTATGACAAACGCCTTGAGCTTGCTCCGAGAGATGTAGTCTCACATTCGATAATATTTGAAAGCCGCCGCACGGGCAGTGATGAATTCTACCTTGACATAACGCACAAGGACCCTGAATTCATCAAAAAGCGTTTCCCGATGATATACAAGAATCTTCTCGGTCAGGGCATAGACATGACCACTGATTATATCCCAATATTCCCCTGCCAGCACTACCTCATGGGCGGCATAAAGGTAGATACCTATGCACGCACAGGCATAGACGGACTTTATGCCTGCGGCGAGTGCAGCTGCACGGGCGTCCACGGAAACAACCGCCTTGCTTCAAATTCTCTGCTTGAAGCTCACGTCTTCTCCCGCAGAGCGGCAGGCGACATCAACGAAAAGGCAGCAGACGCTCCCAAGGCATTTGCTCCCCACACATTTGACACTAACGAGGGTGCTCCGAAAATGCCCGAAGGTTTCCGCAGAAAAATACGCCACATAATGCAGCAGGACTATTTTGTAATACCCAACGTAAGCGGACTCATGAGCGGCCTTGAAGAAGTGACCGACATACTCGAAGTACTCGACAGCGGAAGATTTGAACTGAGCCGTGACTTTGTAGAGGCAAGAAGCCTTGCGACCTGCGCTTACATTATATTAAAGGAAGCATTCAGCATATGCGAAGGAAAGGCAGAAATACCAAATTCCCCGAAGTTTGAAAAGCCCGACTGAGCCTAATTCAGCAGATCAAGGAGATATCTATGGATCTTTTTGCTCAGGGAGTAAAAGACGGTCATGTGACCGTATATACCGATACTCCCGAAACTGTCATAAAAAAACTGAACGATTACAACGAAGAAATGTCGAAATGCCGTTCACAGAGGACTATGCTCAGGTACGTTGAGGGAGCGATGTTTTTCGGTCTGCCCGCAATACTGCTGGCAATGTTTATCACCTGTGACTATCTCGTCACGAAGCCGCTGATGACAGCGCTGCTTTACGGTGCAGCTGCGGCTGCGGGTATTATCTTTACCATATTGAAATGGTCTTTGCCCGCAGCGCTTTTCATGCTTTTGCCGCTGCCTCTGGACAGCCGTGCAGCGATGCTGTTTCTGCTTGCACTTCTTCTTGCGGTACTGCACATATACGAAGACAGCAGACTGAAAAAGCACAGAGGATATCCTGCTTTTATCGACATAAACATAACCTATTCAGCAGCACCCGACCCCGATTCTGTAAGAACAGGCATTACCGACAGCGGAGCGCTTTGTATAGTATACCCATACGAGAAAAAGCCCGACTGTGAGTTCATCATATCGGACGAAAGCATAATAAAGCGCGGTAAACGTGTACACTCCGGCGGTATTGCCGGAATGAGCGGATATGAATTCGTACCGCAGACAGACGGCAGAGTGGGTATATTCACGAAGCACGCCGACAGCGACCTCGGTCATGTATACGAATGCATAAGCATAGACATCGAGTATGACCTCAGTATGAGCTATTCGGTAAGACAGATAACCGAGGAACAGTATGTAAAAGCCAAAAATTACAAGAAAATCAAAACGGCAACAAACGCCGGTAAAAACAACGATAACGATGCAACGGAGGAAAACATATGAGGCTGATGCAGTTTCAGATAGATGACATGATAAAAAACGCACTGGCGGAGGACATCAACTACATAGATGTTACCACAGACTATCTTGTTGACGAAGACAAAGTAGACACCGCACAGTATGTTGCAAAGGCAGAGGGGGTTCTCTGCGGTATAGACATAGCGCTGAGAGTATTCACACTGCTCGACCCGACAGCAGAATTCGAGGTGCTGATACACGACGGCGAGCAGGTAAAAAAAGGCGATATAATCGCACGCATGACCGCACACACCCGCGCACTTTTAAAGGGCGAGAGAACAGCGCTCAACATACTTCAGCATATGTCGGGCATAGCCACTGCCACAAACAAGTGTGTAAAGCTGGTCGAGGGCACTAAGGCAAGCGTATGCGACACCAGAAAGACTCTTCCCGGGCTTCGCATATTCCAGAAATATGCGGTAACGGTCGGCGGCGGAAAAAACCACAGATACAACCTGTCAGACTGCGCTATGCTGAAAGACACACATCTTGATGCTTACGGCTCGATAACAGGAGCAGTAAATGCCCTGCGTGAGAAGATGGGCCATACTGTAAAGATCGAGGTAGAAGTAGGCGATCTTAATGGTCTGCAGGAGGCTCTTGACGTTGGCTGCGAGATAATAATGCTCGACAACATGAGCTGTGAGGACATGGCGAAGGCTGTGGAGATCACCGCAGGCAGGGCAAAGCTCGAAGCATCGGGAAACGTTACCGAAAAGACGATCGCTGACATCGCAAAGACAGGCGTTGACATAATATCTCTCGGTGCGCTGACACATTCGGTGCAGGCGTTTGACATTTCCATGAAAATGGTCTGAGTCGTTTTACAAACGCCTCAGACAACAAATATATCTTCGCAGGCTGAACACCCGCGATGCCGCCTTTACAGGCGTCACCGATATATTTGATCGGTCTGTCATCACGGCATAGTTTTACAAACGCCTCA
>CADBTD010000211.1 GCA_902797535.1 uncultured Ruminococcus sp.
CGCAGGCTGAAAGTCTGCGATCTGTTCCGCTTGCGCTTCACAGACCGAATTATTTGAATGTGTTCCGCTCACGCGAAATATTTGCGCCAGATCTTTTCTCCACAGGCCGAAAGTCTGCGATCTGTTCCGCCTGCGCTCCACAGACCGAATTGTTTGAATGTGTTCCGCTCACGCGAAATATTTGCGCCCTATCTTTTCTTCGCAGGCTGAAAGCCTGCGGTCTGTTCCGCCTGCGCTTCACAGACCGGATTATTTAAATGTGTTCCGCTCATGCAAAATCTTTCTCTCAAAAAAATTTTTCTTTTTAAAGACTTTTTAATCCTGCCTGTGCTATGATAATATCATAATGAAGATACCGGTATGTGTCTTAACATGAAAAAGGAGCAGGAAAGTATGTTTTTTAAGATGCTGAAAAATGACCTTAAAATAAAAAAAGGTCTGAATGTGATACTTTTCATATTCATAGCAGCGGCCTCGGTGCTTGTGTTTATAAGCGCCTCACAGCTTTATATGCAGATAACGGGCAAAAAACGCACCGCCGAGAAATGCCGCCTGTCCGACATCATTCTGATGTTTGACAACTCCACCGAAAAACGCGAGCAAAAGCTTGATACCATCCGGACCCGCATCGAACAGCGTGACGGCTTTACAGAGTATTATCAGTCCGAAGTACTCACCGTCGGTGTGGGACAGATCGATTTTAATGACTTTGATGAAAATGACACCGAGAGCTTTTTTGAAAAGGTACAGCTTATTTCCGCTCTCCCCCGTAACTGTGACCTTGTATATGACCTTGATGACAAGCCTTTCTATGTCCAAAACGGAACAGTGCGCATTTCGAACCGTATGCGTGACATCACAGGCGCAAAACAGGGCGACCGCCTTCAGATCATCACCCCTATGGCAAGGGTCTATGAATTTGAGATAGCAGGCTTCTATAAAGAACCCACCTCAAATTATGTCTTCCGCTACCTGCTCTCGGATGATGACTACGCCCGCATATCCGATGACTTCCCCGTAAAGACCGATGTCTTCAGCATATTCGCCGTTGACGATACCTCTGACAGTGTAGAACTTTTCATATCCGACCTGCGCAATAACGACGGCATACCTATTTCAGACGGCTACTGGATGAACAAAGGCGTGAATGATGACTACGTCACAGCTTATATAGTCACCTTTGCCCTTATCCTTATAAGCATTTTCATGCTTGTCATAATCCTTATGACTATCCGCTTTACTATGCTTGCAGCCCTCCGTGATGAGGAAAAGGAAATAGGTGTTATGAACGCTATGGGCATAGATTCCATCAGCTTCCGATGGCTTTTTGCCGCAAAGTATATCGCCTTTGCCGCAGTTGGAAGCATAATAGGCATAGCCTGCGGACTTCCTGTCTCAAAGACCCTTATGAAGCTTTTTGCAGGCGGCATGACCTTCCCAAATACCTATGAACTTCTTCTTGTGGGTACGGCCTCGTCACTTCTTATGACAGGCGCTATAATCCTTTTCAGCATGATCGTCATGCGAAGGATCAGAAAGATATCCGTAATAGACGCTATCCACGGCGAAAACAACGGTGAACGCTTCCATAATTCTTCTGTGCTCTTCCTGCATAAACAGCGTAAAATGCCCGTTCCCGTTTTCCTCGGCCTCTCCGATATCCTCACCCGCTTCAAAAGATATATCGTCCTTATAATAGCATATACCCTCAGCGCCATGCTGATACTTATCACAGCTTACCTTTATAACTCAGTCGTCAGCCTTGACTTTTTCAGGTACAGCATGATAAACGGCTATGACTTCTTCCCCGATTTCAGCGACGAGATGATGAAGGAATACGACAGCCGTGAAACTGCGGAAAACAAATTCTTCTGGGAGGTCTTTAACGAAGATCTTGACGATCACGGCATAAACGCTCATGTAAATACCTACGCTTACAGCAACGGTGAACTTCACACAGGCGGCATCACCGACTGTACGGTGCAGTTCGATTACGAGGATACCACTGCGATAGAATGCAGCGAGGGCAGACGTCCTGTTCTTGAAAACGAAGTAGTCCTGTCAAGCTATACCGCCCGCCGACGCGGCATCAAGGTCGGTGACGAGATCGACGTGGGTCTTAACGAATACTCCGAAGATAAACTCGTTATCACCCTTAATAAGAAAAAGGTCATAGTTACAGGCCTCGTAGATACGATAGAATGGGGCGAACCTGTGCTGATAATGGGCGAGGAATATGATAAAAGCTGTATCAACGGCAGGGGATTCACAGGTGCGTTCATCTACTCCGATGATAAACAGGCAGAGTTTGACAAGATGAGCGACCTTTTCGGAAGAGATCATATGATGAACTCCGACGAGGCGGTGAAGCGTGAGTTTGCCACATACGAACTTCCTCTGCGCCTGCTGAGAGATGTGATAACCGGCACGGTAATATTTGTGAATATCCTGCTGACAGTGCTTTATATGAACATCTTTATTTCCGAGGACCGCCCCGAGATAGCACTTCAGCGCTGTATCGGATTCCGCGGCAGAAGCATACGGGCAGCACAGCTTTTCCGCATGATGACCCTTACAGTTGCGGCGGCAGTCATAGCGATAATACTCGCAGGCTCAGCTGGTACGGTGATAGTGGGCAAGCTGTTCAGCGTGATAGGTCTGTCGGGATTCAGATTCCTGCCGATGCCGCTGTACACATGGGTGATAATGCCCGTGATATCACTGCTGACATCATTGATACCCTCATTGATAAAGCTGCGCAAGATAGAGACCATAGATATAAGCAGCATTTCAAATGAATAAAAAGTTCGGGAATGATCCTTACGGAGACCCGCAGCAAAAGCAAAGATACTCTCCCGGAACAAAAGACTTTCATAAACTTCATGAGAAACATCATAAACAGGAGGAAAAATCATGGCAGAAAATGTAATATCAGTAAAAGACCTCTGCAAGACATATATAATCAAGTCCCGCAGCAATAACGTGCTTCAGAACGTCAACTTTGAGATGAAGGAGGGCGAATTCGTAAGCATAATGGGACCCAGCGGAAGCGGAAAATCCACACTGCTGTATACCGTCAGCGGTATGGATACCCCCACCGCAGGCAAGGTGGTGTTCGCAGGCAGGGATATGTCCTCCCTCGACAGAAAGTCGCTTATGCGCCTGCGCCTTACCGAAATGGGCTTTATATTCCAGCAGATGTATATGATGAAAAAACTCTGCATACTCGATAATATCGTGCTGCCCGGATATCAGGCGGGCGGCGACAGAAAAAAAGTAAATGAACGTGCCGAACAGCTTATGCGCAGTCTCGGTATGATAGAAACAGCCGAGAATGAGATAACCGAGGTCTCGGGCGGCGAACTTCAGCGTGCCTGCCTCTGCCGCGCCCTTATAAACTCCCCGAAGGTCATTTTTGCAGATGAACCCACAGGCGCTCTTAACTCCAAAGCGGCGGCAGATGTCATGCGTGAACTTATAAAAGCAAACCGTGACGGCACCGGCATCCTTATGGTCACCCACAGCGTAAAGGTCGCCGCACAGAGCGAAAGAGTCATCTATCTCGTGGACGGCGGTATAAGAGGTGAACTCGTTCTCGGTAAAATGCAGGAGGAAGATACCCTCTCCGCCCGTGAACGTACCCTTAACTCATGGCTTATAGAACAGGGATGGTGATATCGATGAAGCTGAACATGATCAGAAAAAGAATACCTGCCGTACTCTGCGCCGCTGTGCTCATGTCTTCCTGCGCCGATACGGGCTATGAAGGCTTCGATATCCCCGAACAGGGCGGCAGTGACATCGAACCCGTCGCACAGTATACTCAGTCCTTTGAATTTGAAGATACCGCCCCCGAAGAGCCTACTCTTGAGACCTTTTCCTCCTCCGATAATATCTGCACCATTGAAAAGAAAGAACACTATTATAACGTTATCCTTGACCTTGAACAGGGCGACCACTACGCCGCAGGCGCCGCATACGCCGACGCTATCCTTGCTGCGGCCCCCGATTACTCCTCAGTCTTTGAGCCTTACCTTTATGAGAATATCCATATGGCTTTCAGCGAGACCAATGAGAAGAGCTTTGAATCCCTTACCGCCCGTGTCACCTCACTTAAAGACTCTCTTGACGACGACTACCGCCTTGAGATAGAAGGCTTTGCCGACAGGATAAGCGGCGGCACTCACGGCTTTGAACAGAACGGCGCTCTTTCATATGAGGAAGCCCTTACCATGCAGATGGTGCCCGACGCCCTGAGAGGTACGGCCTGCAGCGCCGTTACCTTAGACGGCAGCCGCACTCAGTCGGGTGAACGCCTTACCGCCCGTGTCCTTGAATGGCTGATGGGCAGCTCAAATCAGCTCGCAGAAATACAGACCGTTCTTCGCTATAAAAACGGCAGCCATTCAATAACCACAGTTTCCGCACTCGGCCTGCTTGACGTTATATCCGGCTATAATGACAGCGGCGTGCTTGCAGGCATACTTGACGCAGGCAGCGGCGGCGACGACAACGATTATATCTATGAGGGCAGGACCTGCTACACCTATGCGCTCCGCTACGCCCTTGAAAACTTCACTACCGCCCGTGAAGCAGGCGAGTACATGACAGAAAACGCCGACCGCTTCACCTACAGCCATAACGTTTTCCTCACCGATAAGGACAGCGCTTTCTGCGCCGAGGACAGCGTCACCGAAGGCATGGGCAAGCCCGTTCTCCGCACCGAAGACACCCCTACCCGCGGCGACTTCCCCATGACAGCCGAGGGCGCATTTTTCGTGGTGAACTGCTACGTTTCAGAAGGCAGCCGCAGCCCCGAACGCAATGGTTTTTCACTGCATGACCTTGTACGCTGGAGAAAATACAACGAATGGTTCGGCGGCAGCGAGGTCTTTACAGCAGGCAGCTTAAAGGCACGCCTTGCCTGTGAAACAAAGGAGTGCTACGACCGTGAACTTGATGTAATAAACTCATCAACAGGTGCATTCCATGTGCTGGTGCTCGACTATTCGACAGGCATAGTGCAGGCAACGTTCATGCGCCCCGACGCCGAGGGTGGCAAGCCGCTGTACATAAAAATAGCGCAGATATGAAGAAAAAGAGCAGTACTGTAAACGGCACTGCTCTTGATTTTATTGTCGGATTATGTTATAATCAATACAGCGATGCCCATGAAAATACGCACTGTCTCACGGCGTTTAAATTGACATGATCTCCCCGATACGCCGACCATCGATAGCATAATCGCAAAAGAACCACCCGAAAGTAGGCGAGCAAATGACCGATATTCTTATAATAGAAGATGACCCCGAACTCGGGACACTCGTCAGAGATTTCCTTGTGAAAGAAGGCTTCACCGTGAAGCTCTGCCCCGATGCCGAAAAGGGTATCTCTCTGCTTTCCGGGGAGGAATTCCGCCTTGTGCTTCTCGATGTCATGCTGCCGGGGAAAAACGGCTACGATACCTGTGCTCAGCTTCGTGCCGGAAATGATGTCCCCGTGCTTATGATGAGCGCCAGGGACGACGAACAAAGTATGCTCGAGGGATTTGAAACAGGTGCTGATGACTATATAGGAAAACCTTTCTCGGTGGCGGTGCTCACCGCAAAAATAAGGGCGCTTATGAAGAGAAAGGGCGGCAGAACCGAAAACTCTGTCATCTCATCTCACGGCGTTGTCCTTGACCCCATTTCCCGTACAGTTACCCGTGACGGCAGTGAGATACGCCTTAACGTCAAGGAATTCGCTCTGCTCAAATGCCTTATGGAACATGAGGGCGAGGCTATGACTAAAGATGCCCTCTTTGATGAGGTGTGGGGACGTGACTGCTTTACCGAACCTGCTACCGTCAGCGTTCATATCAGATGGCTCCGTGAAAAACTTGAGACCGACCCTACTTCCCCCGAACTTATCCGTACTGTATATAAACTCGGCTACCGCTTCGGAGGTGACTGATGAAACGCTTCGCCGCTGTGATCTGCGCTGTTACTCTGCTGTTTCTTGCTGCTGAGATACTCTGGCTAAAAGCAGTCCCGCGCATATCCGAAAACCGTGTCAATGCCCGCAG
>CADBTD010000212.1 GCA_902797535.1 uncultured Ruminococcus sp.
GCGGGTCTGCCTACAGCAAGCTTGGCGACACCCTGAGTATTTCCATTGCAGCCGCCTATGAATTGAACACTTTTTACTATACCGTCTTCAACTTCAACGTTGATCTGACGTGAACAGACTCCCTGTGGAGTGAAACTTATCTTTGACATACTTAACTCCTTTGAAATTCCTTTATTATTCCTGCTGAAGAAGCTCGCCGCCGTGTCTTTTTGACTTTTGCTTGTTAAGTGAGATGAGGTCGAGCAGCTTTTTCATATTTTCGTCGTCAGTAAACCTGCTGCCAATGTGAGTGGGTATACTGTTGTACAGACCGTGGAAATCCGAACCGCCTGTAGCTATAAGGCCGTGCTGTTTGCATTTTTCAAGCAGTTCCTTCTGTTTAGCTGAGTCAGCAGAGAAGTGGAAGACCTCTATGCCGTCAAGTTTGCCCTTTTCGATAAGCTCATCAAGCAGCTTGGGATTTCCGTTATTGAAAAGATAAGGATGAGCCATAACAGCTACGCCCTTTGATGAGTGTATAAGGTCAAGAACAAAATTTACATCGGGGTATTCGCGGGTAACAAGGCATTCGCCGTCCGGATATGAAAACAGCTTGTCGTTCACCTCGCCGTAAAGCTCGGTGGCGTATCCATAGTTTACCAGAGCACGCATTATATGCTGCTTGAATATGCTTTTTGAACCTTTGGTATATACCCTTACAGCATCCTGCGGTATGGGATATCTTTCCATTACCTTGTTTATCATGTCTTTGGCACATTCTGTCCTTATCGAGCATGATTTAAGGCAGAGCCCTTCAAGTCTGTCAGGCTTCTGAGGTGCATAGCAAAGTATATGCACTTTTTCGTTGCGTGTTTTGTCCCAGGCTGAAAGTTCAACAGCCGGGATTATATTTATCCCGTATCTTTCACCGAGTATCTGAGCACGGTTGGATGAAGAAAGGGTGTCATGATCGGTAATCGCAAGGTAATCGAGTTCCATTCTTTTTGCCTGAAGTATTACTTCCTCGATACCTAATGAACCGTCTGAAAGTGTAGTGTGGCAGTGCAGATCGCCTATCATAAAGCGCACCTCCGTTTTATGGTACTGTTACGGGAACACTTCCCGAAATAACTGCATACTATTATACCATATTTTCATGCACTGTGCAATATTTTTTAGTAAAAAATGTAGTGTTCAACAAACTCTATAAATGATAATTGTACAAATATACAAAAATAAATGACTTATTTGGATATTTTAACATTGGGAAAGAATTCTTTCGTAAACCAGATATCCTTGACAGAAAAAGTCTTTTTATCAAGATATGAAAGGCTTCCGGAGTCGCTTGTGAAAGAAAAAGTAAGCTTGTATGAGCACAATGCCTGAGTTTTTATATTATATGCTCTGTTTACAGTATTTATGCCGTATTTTCCATCACCTAAAAGAGGACATCCGATATGAGCCATGTGTGCTCTGATCTGATGAGTTCTGCCTGTTATAAGGTCAGCTTCACACAGCGCAAGTCCTCGTTCCTTGTCCTCGGCAAGCACTCTGTATTTTGTTATCATTGTTTTGTATCCGTCTATCGGCTTATCGCTGACTTTTGCAGTCTTTGTGCGTTCGTCTTTAAAGTGGTATGCTTTTAATGTGTCTGTTTTTTTGGACGGTATACCAACAGTGATACAGAGATATTTTTTGGACAGTTCTCTGTCTCTGATCTTCTGATCCATTATTCTCAAGGCTTCTGCGGTTTTTGCACATATGACTATTCCCTGAGTATTTCTGTCTATGCGGTTGCATAGAGAAGGCGTAAAAGACAACTCGGCGTCCGGATCATATTCTCCTTTTTTAATGAGATACCTGAGCACCCTGTTTATCAATGTATCAGGCGTACCGCTTTCATCTTCATGCACTACAAGTCCGACAGGCTTGTCAACAAGCATTATATGTTCGTCCTCATATATGACATCAAGTTTATCCGAAGCAGCTTCATAGCTTTTATTGTCTTCGGCTTTTACAAAGAATTCGTCATTGATATAAAGGGTTATAACATCGCCTTCACACAGCTTCTGCGATATCTCCATGCGTTTGCCGTTGCATTTTATGCTTTTTTTGCGTATGTATTTGTACATAGCACTTTTCGGAAGTGCAGGGCAGGCTTTCTGCAGGAACTTGTCCGCACGCTGACCTGCATCATTTTTTTGAATTATAAACTCTCTCATCTGATAGTTTCCTGTCTGAAATCGGGCGAAAGCAATAGCTCCGCACGGTTGTATATGTTTACATCACTGCCTGATGTATCAAAGTCTATGCTTTGCAGACGAACGTTTTTTACACGGCGCTGTATCGAACTGTACAGGCCTCGTCCGCACACATGATTTGGCATACATCCGAATGGCTGAAGGCAGGCTACACGGTCATACCCTGTTTCCGCAAAGTTACAGATCTCTGCTCCTATAAGATAACCGTCACCTGTTGGGCAGGTGCAGGGAATGTATTTTTCGGCATTTTTCTTGAACTGAGTAAATTTGTCAAAGCATCTGAAGCCGTTTCTTCTTATCTCTCTGATCATGCTTGTCTGAATAAACTCAAAGTATGCACCCGCTATCATGTATCCTGCCTGCATATAAAGCGGCAGACGTTCTGTTTCTGCAAGGTGTGTATCGATATAATAAAGGCAATACCATGAAAATCCGTTGAGCATTACCTCAGCGCCCCGTGAAGTGAAGAATTTAAGCATATCACGGTTGCCTATGGCGCAGTATTTCATGTAAAGTTCACCGACGAAACCGACTTTTATCAGCTTTTTTTCTGATCTTTCTATAGCAGCAAAGCTGTCGGATACCTCTCTGAACCGCTTTTTCATCGTAAAAGGTGAAAGTCCTTCGCCGCGGAATATCTCTCTTTTAAATCGCTTCTGCCACTTTTCATAAAGTGCGGCAGTTTCCCCCTTGTTTATCTCATAAGGCTGTATCTGATTTTTCAGTATCATCAGCATATCGCTGTAGAATACTGCCGCAGTACATTTGAATATGAATGAAGGTGTTATTCGGAATCTTGAACCCTTTTCAAGCTCAAGGAAATTCAGCGATAAAACAGGTATGTCAAATCCTGCTTTTTTCAGTGCATTCCGTATCAGCGGTATATAGTTTGAGCCTCTGCACGCATCTCCTGCCTGTGCTGTCAGGAATGCACAGTTTTTCGGGTCAACTTTTCCGCTTCTCAGAGCATTGATAAGCTGGCCTGTCATTATTGCTCCCGGGCAGCAAAGATCGTTGTGTACGTGTTCAAGACCGGTGTTTATTATATCCTTGCGGTTGTAAAGCACCATTACACGGGTATCCTTTGATGCAAAGGCGCATTTGAGCAAAGCAAATGTTTCGTCAAGCATTGCAGGTATCAGGATAGTGTACCTGTCTTTCATAAGGATACCTCCTTTATGATGTGTTGTGCTTATTTCAGCATCTTTTTCAGATACTGTCCTGTATAGGAATCTTTATTATCGGCAACTTCTTCGGGAGTGCCTGTGCAAACTACAGTACCGCCGCCGTTTCCTCCCTCGGGACCTAAGTCTATGATATAGTCGGCCGACTTTATCACATCAAGATTGTGCTCTATTACAAGAACTGTGTTGCCGCCGTCCGCCAGCTTCTGAAGTACCTCTATCAGCTTGTGTACGTCAGCGGAGTGAAGACCTGTCGTAGGCTCGTCGAGTATATAGAACGTCCGTCCTGTTGCCCTCTTTGAAAGCTCTGTGGCAAGCTTTACACGCTGTGCCTCACCGCCCGAAAGGGTGGTTGCGGGCTGTCCTATCTTTACATATCCAAGACCAACTTCCACAAGGGTGTCCATGCGTCGCTTTATCTTGGGTATGTTTTCAAAGAACTTTGCACCCTCTTCAACAGTCATTTCAAGTACATCGTGGATATTCTTGCCTTTATAGCGTATTTCAAGTGTCTCACGGTTGTATCTTTTTCCGTGGCAGACCTCGCAGGGAACGTATACATCAGGCAGGAAATGCATCTCGATCTTAAGGATACCGTCGCCCTCACAGGCTTCACAGCGTCCGCCCTTTACGTTAAAAGAGAATCGTCCCGAGGTGTATCCATGTGCCTTAGCATCGTTTGTTGACGCAAAAAGATCTCTTATGTCAGAGAAAACTCCCGTATATGTGGCAGGATTTGAACGTGGAGTGCGTCCTATAGGCGACTGGTCAATGTGTATGACTTTGTCAAGATGTTCAAGGCCCTCTATCCTGTCAAATTTGCCTGCACGGGTACGGGCACGGTTCAGTTTTGCACTCAGGTGTTTTGATATTATCTCATTTACGAGAGATGATTTTCCCGAACCTGATACACCTGTCACGCAGGTGAATACTCCGAGCGGTATATCCACATCGATATTTTTCAGGTTATTTTCCTTAGCACCTATAACTTTAAGATAGTTTCCCTTGCACTCACGGCGTTTTTCGGGAACAGGTATCTTCAATGCACCCGAAAGATATTTTCCTGTCCACGAGTTTTCGCATTTCATTATTTCTTCCACTGTGCCCGCACAGACTATCTCGCCGCCGTGCACTCCTGCACCGGGGCCAACGTCTACAATAAAGTCTGACGCCCTCATAGTGTCCTCGTCATGCTCGACAACTATCAGTGTATTACCTATATCTCTGAGCCTTTTGAGTGTGGCTATGAGCTTGTCATTGTCACGCTGATGCAGACCTATCGAAGGCTCGTCAAGAATATAAAGCACACCCACAAGTGAGGAACCTATCTGTGTTGCCAGTCGGATACGCTGACTTTCTCCTCCCGAAAGTGTCCCGCTTGACCTTGCAAGTGTAAGATACTCAAGTCCTACGCTATTTAAGAATCCGAGCCGCTCTTTTATTTCTTTGATTATCCTTTCACCGATAATAGAATCACGCTTTGACAGTTTCAGACCGTTGAAAAAGTCAAGCGCTTCGGTAACGCTAAGCTCGGTCAGCTCATAGATATTCAGTCCGCCTACTGTTACCGAAAGGCTTTCTTTATTTAGTCTTCGGCCTCCGCAGTCGGGGCAGGGATGCTCTGACATATAGCTTTCTATCTCTGCTTTTGCCGCATCTGAGGCATTTTCTTTGTTGTAGCGGCGCTCAAGGTTGTTTACGACGCCTTCAAATGAAGAACTGAATACATCACCGAACCAGCCGACACCACGCTGCAGGTCAAGCTTCTGGCCTTGTGTTCCGTAGAGAAATATGTCAAGTTCATCCTGGTCAAGCTCGCTTACGGGTTTGTCAAGTGAGATGCCGTACTGTTCCGAGATGGCTTTGTAGTAGTTCATAGCTACCGAATCATCACCAAGACTGTTCCAGCCGCTTGCCTTGATAGCGCCCTCGCGTATCGAAAGAGATTTGTCGGGGATTATCAGATCGGGGTCTACCTTTGAGAATACTCCAAGACCTGTACAAGTCGGGCAGGCACCGAACGGATTGTTGAAGGAAAACATTCTCGGCTGCATCTCGGGAAGTGATATTCCGTGCTCAGGGCAGGCATAGCTTGTTGAGAATACAAGCTGACGAGGCTTGTCCTCATCGGGAACAGCCGCATCTATCACGACCATGCCGTCAGTAAGGCCGGTGATCAGTTCAATGGAATCGGCAAGTCTGCCTTTGATGCCATCCTTTATGATAAGGCGGTCAACTACTATCTCAATGATGTGTTTTTTGTTCTTTTCCAGTTTTATATCCTCGGAAAGATCATATACTTCGCCGTCTATCCTTACACGCACATAGCCCTGTTTTCTTGCACTTTCAAGCTCTTTTTTGTGCTCGCCCTTTCTTCCCTTTACAATGGGCGCTAAAAGCTGAATCTTTGTGCGCTCGGGAAGCTCCATTATACTGTCAACTATCTGGTCTACTGTCTGCTGATTTATCTCACGTCCGCAGACCGGGCAGTGAGGCACGCCTATTCGTGCATAAAGCAGTCGAAGATAGTCGTATATCTCTGTTACTGTTCCCACTGTCGAGCGAGGGTTTTTCGATGTGGTCTTCTGGTCTATGGATATGGCGGGTGAAAGCCCCTCTATAGAATCCACATCGGGTTTTTCCATCTGCCCGAGAAACTGTCTTGCATAGCTTGACAGCGATTCCATATAGCGGCGCTGACCATCTGCGAATATCGTGTCAAAAGCAAGAGAAGACTTTCCCGACCCGGAAAGACCTGTCATTACTATCAGCTTATCTCGGGGTATAGTTACGTCTATATTTTTCAGATTGTGCTCTCTCGCACCTTTGATGATTATCTTATCCTTCTGCATCTGGGATCCGGTTTCCTTTCTGACTGATGAAGTAGTCGTAAAATTCGTATGATATTTTGAAATTGTCGTCAAGTGTTCTTTGAGACAGGCTTTCTCTGTTTCTTGACAATCCGATACCATGCTTATTTGTCATATCGAATATATCTGTTTCACCGCTGCTGTAGACATTTTCATCGTATATATAAACAAATGGCAGGCAGTTTATCCTGTTTTCTGTCAAAAGCTCTGAAAAAGCTGTGTATTTTTCTTCGTGCTGTTCATTGTCGGTAGTACATATCTTTATAGAATCAAGCTCTCCCGAAGCAAGCACATCTTCGGCCGTTGTTTCCGAGTCAAAGCTTGAAGTGGTCTTGTCCTCTTCAAAGAATACACCTATCTCTCCGTCATATGATCTTTTCGCAAGAGCTCTGATCCTTTCGGTCATTTCGTCTTCATACAGCTTGAATATATAGTCGCTGCTGACAGTGTCACCGTCCAATGATATGAGAGTGATCTTCTCACCGGGAAGTTCGTCGCACTTTACATAAACATGGACCGATACCCCGCTGTGCTTTCCGAAAACGTTGCCCGAACCTTCTTTAAAAGGCTTATCCTCAACATAGGTAAAATCGGTATTATACTGCTCTCCGAGCTTTTTTACAGCTGCTTTTATGTTCTTTTTACTGTTCAGGCGTTCTCCGGACGCTTCTGAGTTCATACCGGCGCAGCCACCCAGCAGCAAAAGAGCAAATGCTGCTGTTATCGCAGCGATCATTTTATTTTTCTTCATTTTTCTCCCCCTTATATGTCAACCGCCGTTTCTCAGTTCATTTATCTTATCTCTTAGGAATGCGGCGTGTTCAAATTCAAGCAGCTTTGCGGCTTCCTTCATCTGTTTTGTCAGCTTGTCTATAAGCTGCTGAGTTTCTGCCTTTGAAAGCTTGGTCTTCTGACGTGCGGAATACTCTACCTCTTCCTTGGTGGATATCTCTATAACATCACGAATATCCTTGATGATTGTCTTAGGTGTTATGCCGTGTTCCTCGTTGAACTTCATCTGAAGCACACGGCGGCGGTTTGTTTCACGGATAGCGCGTTCCATCGAACCTGTTACCGTGTCGGCGTACATTATTACATGACCTTCGGCGTTTCGTGCGGCACGGCCTATCGTCTGTATCAATGAGCTTTCCGAGCGCAGAAAACCTTCCTTGTCAGCATCCAGTATGGCAACAAGAGA
>CADBTD010000213.1 GCA_902797535.1 uncultured Ruminococcus sp.
AAGGGCTGCGGTGATATCGGACCTGCAGTTTATCGTGAGAAAGTGCGCACACTTCACCGCATATCTGATACTTGCATTTTTCATGGTACAGGTCTTCTTAGCGCTGCCCCGCCCGAAAAAGCTGTTTTACAGATGTCTGTTCGCATGGATATTCTGTGTGCTGTACGCAGTCAGCGACGAGATACATCAGAGCTTTGTGCCCGGCAGAGCGATGCAGCTTCGTGATATGGCGATAGACTCCTGCGGAGCACTGCTCGGGGTGTTCGTATCGCTGGGGATAAGCTACATCTCCATGAAACTGCACAAAAGGCGGCAAAGAAAACAGGATAAGGCATAAAAAAGGCTCCGCAAGGGAGCCTTTTTACATATATCTGTGATGATATCAGAAGTTTATCACAACGGGTGCTTCGGTAAAGGACGAGATAGTCGCTGTGGCGTTTTTGAAGTAAAGCACCTCGGTGTTGTCGTCCTCGGCGGAGTACATACCCTTGAGCGATGGGTATGCGTCAAGCATATGCGCCTTAGCCTCGACTCTGTCATCACGGACGAGCTCGCCTGCCACACGGATCCATTTTCCGTCCATGAATGCGCATATCTCTACCTTGGGGTTTGCCTGTATCTGCTTGGAAACGTCCTTTGACTTGCCTGTCTGGATATACAGCTTTCCTTCAAAGATATCCACAGTACCGAAAGGTCTTACTCTCGGCTGGTCACCTTCGGCTGTAGCAAGGTAATAAGTGCCTGCGCTTTTAAGAAAATCGTAAACTGTCTGCATAAATAGGTCCTCCTTTGCATAATGGGCAGAAGATCGCCCGAAAATGCTGTTTTTCAAAAAAATTTCGTTTCGCTCTTGCAAATTACGAATATTTATGTTATAATATTATCATATCGTGGCAGATTTGTCAAGTTAAGTATCTCACACGGAGGTGTTTCAATGAGTATAAACAAAGAGCTGTCCTACAGAGAGTTCATGCAGAGGGAAAACGGTCTGCTGCACTCGCCGTATCAGAAAGAGCTTGAGTTTTATTCGGCTGTAAGTTCGGGAAATCTGGAGCGTGCAAAGGAGCTTTATACGCCTATTTCCTTTGAGGGCTGCGGAAAGCTGAGTGCCGACCCCATAAGGAACATGAAATATCACATAGTCATTGCCATAGCACTGATAGCACGTTTCTGCATCGAGGCGGGTATGCCTATGGAGACTTCATACACCATAAGCGACATACTCATAAACCGTGTGGATGTCTGCAATACGGAAGAACAGCTGACCGAGATACACCGTGAAACATTTATCGAGTACACAAAGCGTATGCAGTCGCTCAACTCTGGCGAGGCTTATTCAAAGCACGTTCTTATGTGTCTTGACCTTATATACAACAACCTGTACAACGGCGTGCGCGTTCAGGAGATAGCCGATGAACTGGGGCTTACTCCGCAGTATCTTTCAAAGCTGTTCAAGCAGGAAGTGGGCATGACCATTACCGAGTACACCATGACACGGCGTATACAGGCTGCCGAAAATATGCTGAAATTCTCTGAGTACACGCCTATCGAGATAGGTACATACCTTAATTTCAGCTCTCACAGCCATTTTATCTCCTGCTTCAGAAAGCACACGGGAATGACACCGAAACAGTACCGTGAGAACTACTTCCGCATGAAGTGGCAGCAGGACGACAAAAAGCCTAAGGAAAGCGAATAACAGCGCTGATAAAGGATCATCCGCCATAGCATCTCCGATAAGGAGTGCTATGGCGTTTTTTGTGCCGCTTTGATATTAGGTTAGCAATAGCTTATTTACAATTAGTTATTAAATTAGCTGTTGATAACTCATTCGGTTTATGATATTATATTATATAAGGCAGGTGGTCGAATTGACATTAAAGGAACTTGAAACAGGCAAAAGCGCCGTGATAAAGACAGTAGGCGGCGAAGGTGCGCTAAGACAGCACTTTCTTGACATGGGTGTGATACCCGGAGCTGAGGTAACGCTGGTGAAATATGCGCCTCTCGGTGACCCGATGGAGCTTCTTATACACGGATACACACTGACTCTGCGGCTTGCAGATGCGGAAAAGATAGATATCGAGCCTCTTGAAAAGGGACAGAACAGCGTCAGACATGAGCCGAAGAAGCACCGCTCCGAGCACCCGGGATTCGGTGAAACAGACCGAAGGGGCGCAAAGAAAAAGCGCGAGCCTCTGCCCGACGGCACAAAGCTGACCTTTGCGCTGGTGGGAAATCAGAACAGCGGAAAGACAACTCTTTTCAACAGGCTGACGGGTTCAAATCAGCACGTCGGAAACTTTCCCGGAGTGACCGTTGACAGAAAGGACGGCCCGATAAAGGGACATCCCGACACAAGCGTGACAGACCTGCCGGGAATATATTCTATGTCGCCCTACAGCAGTGAAGAGATAGTTTCACGAAACTTTGTGCTGGACGAAAAGCCCCGTGCCGTGATAAATATAGTTGACGCTACGAACATAGAGAGAAATCTCTACCTGACAATGCAGCTTCTGGAAATGGACGTGCCTATGGTAGTGGCTCTCAACATGATGGATGAGATGACCGCAAACGGCGGCACCGTTGATATAAACGACATGGAGGCGCTCCTCGGAGTGCCCGTGGTGCCTATATCCGCGGCGAAAAATTCAGGCGTGGACGAGCTTGTGAGCCATGCACTGCACGTTGCAAAGCACCGTGAAAAGCCTGTGGCGCAGGACTTCTGCGACGAGAGCGAAAGCGGCGGAGCTGTACACAGATGCCTGCACGGTATAGCGCATCTGATACATGACCACGCAAAGGCGGCAGGGATACCCGTAAGATTTGCCGCAAGCAAGGTGATAGAGGGCGACAAGCTGATACTCGACGCACTGAAGCTCGATGACAACGAAAAAGAGACTATAGAACACATAGTTCTGCAGATGGAAAAGGAGCGCGGCCTTGACAGGAGCGCCGCTATAGCGGATATGCGCTTCTCCTTTATAGACAGAGTGTGCAGTGAGGCTGTGACAAAGCCGAAAGAGAGCCGTGAGCACATCAGAAGTACGAAAATAGACAGGATACTCACGGGAAAATACACTGCTATACCGTCATTCATAGCGATAATGGCTCTGGTATTTTTCCTTACCTTCAACGTGATAGGAGCGTTCTTTCAGGGGCTGCTCGAAAGCGGAGTAGACAAGCTGACTGAGATATGCGACAACGCATTCACAAAGGCACACGTCAACGAGGTTCTTCATGGGTTCATCATAAAGGGGATCTTTGCGGGCGTGGGAAGCGTACTGAGCTTTCTGCCCATAATAATAACCCTTTTCTTCTTCCTGTCGCTGCTTGAGGACAGCGGATATCTTGCGAGAGTTGCATTTTTCATGGACAAGCTGCTGAGGCGCATAGGTCTTTCGGGACGCAGCATAGTGCCTATGCTGATAGGATTCGGCTGTACAGTGCCCGCAGTAATGTCAACGAGGACACTGCCCTCGGAGCGTGACAGAAAGATGACCATACTGCTGACACCTTTCATGTCGTGTACTGCAAAGCTGCCGATATATGCATTTTTCGTAAGCGCATTTTTCCCGAAGAGGGGCGCAGGCATAATGGTAGGGCTTTATCTGCTGGGTATACTGACTGCGATATTTGCGGCGCTGCTGTACAAGGGAACGATATTCAAGGGCGACGCTGTGCCCTTTGTAATGGAGCTTCCGAATTACCGTCTGCCCGGCGCAAAAAATGTGGCACAGCTTTTATGGGAAAAGGCAAAGGACTTTTTACAGCGTGCATTCTCGGTGATACTGATAGCGACTGCCGTGGTATGGTTCTTACAGAGCTTTGATATGCATCTTTCGCTGGTCAAGGACTCAAAGGACAGCATACTCGCCATTGTTTCGGGAGTTTTAGCTCCGATACTTGCACCCGTAGGTCTTGGCGACTGGCGCATCTGCACTTCGCTCATCAGCGGTTTCATGGCAAAGGAAAGTGTGGTATCAACGCTGGAGGTGCTTTTCGGCGGAAACGTGGGCACAGCCATGACAAAGCTGTCGGCGGCCTCACTGCTGGTATTTTCACTGCTTTACACGCCCTGTGTGGCAGCAGTAGCGGCGGTGCGCCGTGAGCTCGGCAAAAAGTGGGCATGGAGCCTTGTGCTGTGGCAGTGCGGCATAGCATGGGTGATGGCACTGCTGGTAAGGATAATAGGAACTCTTATGGGGGCGGCATGAATGAACATAGTTGATGTGGTACTTATCGTGATAACAGCGGCTGTTATCATAAGGGCAGGCATCAAGGTATACCGTCAGCGAAAAAGCGGCGGCTGCGGATGCGGCTGTGACGGATGTACCTCTAAGAACATCTGCCGAAAAAATATATCAGACTGATAGGTCATAATATATCAGTCTGATAGGTGAACATATATCAGTCTGATACATCATAATATATCAGACCGATATAAAAAATGCCGTCTGTTTTTCTATAAAAAGAAAGGCAGGCGGCATTATATTTCTCCATCTTGTTTGCCGAAAGATAAATGTCTGTGACGAGATCATTTATGGTTTTTGTCGTTCAGGAAGAAAAGCACAGCAGCAGAAATAACCACAACTGTAAATGCGATGAAAAAAGGTATCAGCAATTCAAGGTCGAAGGCTATACCCGCAGTTATCAGAGAAACTGCGAAAACAGCAGCTGCGGCGGTATGTATTTTTTTCATGAAAAGCGTCTCCTTTCAGCAAATAAAAATATGGAAAAGGGGCAGTTCAATACGAACTGCCCTTTTTTCTCAGTATGAAAAGCATTGAAGAAAAACTGTCATACAAAGCAGTCAACAGGACCGAAATACTCCGACTTGCCGAACGC
>CADBTD010000214.1 GCA_902797535.1 uncultured Ruminococcus sp.
ACAAATGATAACTCACAGAAAAATAGTATTGACAAATCGTCAAAACTAAGATATAATAACTATAAGTGTGTATATAAAATACTATTTAAGAAGGAGAAAATTATGGTATTTCTTGAAAACCTAAAATCAGAGCTTGAAAGCTATCGTCCTAAGATAAAAGAGCTTCACGATGTATATGACATCGAAAACAGCAAGGAACGTATACTTGAATTACAAGAAAAAGCAGCAGAACCCGGATTCTGGGATGATCCTGAAAAAAGTCAGCCTGTATTGAAAGAAACAAGAACTCTTGAAGGTCATGTTGAAAAATACAACAAGATACTCAGTGATGCAGATGATATTGAAGTCATGATAGAAATGGCTGCCGAAGAAGATGATGCTGAGGAAATGGTAGCTGAGATACAGGAAGAACTTACTGCATTAGGTCAGAAGATAGATGAGCTTATGCTTGATTCACTGCTGACAGGACAGTATGATAAGTCGAATGCTATCCTTAATTTCCATGCCGGTTCCGGCGGAACCGAGGCACAGGACTGGGCCGAAATGCTTTTCCGTATGTATACCCGCTGGGGCGAGGCACACGGATTTAATGTGAAAACACTTGATTATCTTGAAGGCGGCGATGCCGGTATAAGCAGCGCTTCGATCATAATCGAGGGTGAAAATGCTTACGGATACCTCAAAGGCGAAGCGGGCGTACACAGACTTGTAAGAGTATCTCCCTTTGATGCACAGGGCAGAAGACATACATCATTTGCCGCTGTTGATGTTATGCCCGAAATGGACGACTCGATCAACGTAGAAATAAATCCTGCGGACATCGAGATGCAGGTATACCGTTCGTCAGGTGCAGGCGGACAGCACATCAACAAGACATCATCGGCTGTACGTCTGATACACAAGCCCACAGGCATAGTAACTGCCTGCCAGACGCAGAGATCGCAGTTCCAGAACAGGGACTACGCTATGAAGATGCTTATCGCTGAGCTGGTAAAGATCAAAGAGCAGGAGCATCTTGATACTATAAATGACATCAAGGGCGTTCAGAAAGAGATCGCATGGGGTTCGCAGATACGTTCGTATGTATTCATGCCTTACCAGCTTGTAAAAGATACCCGCACCGGTTTTGAAACATCTAACATACAGGCTGTAATGGACGGTGACCTTGACGGATTTATCAACGCTTATCTGAAATCACTTTCGCTGGGTAATCTCAGTGAGGCTGACAGCAGAGAATGATCTAAATAACATCAAGCCGCAGTTTTTCTGCGGCTTTTTTAGTGTGCGGTAATCAGGATATCGACTTTATCATCGTTCGCTGACAGGCCGGCTCTGCCGCCTATCGGGAAAGATATCATCGGGAAAACATGGCCGAAATCAACACCGAAAACTACGGGAATATCAGGCGGCACTTTGTCCTTTATTATCATTCTTACGACTTCTTCGGACATTTTGCAGCTTTCTTCAAAGCGTCCGAAGACTATGCCTTTTATACTGTCAGCACCGCTTAACTGAAGCAGTGACTGAAAATTACGATCGAATTCGCAAACGAAGTAATCACCCATTATATTGTCATCTTCAAGAAACAGTATCTTGTTTCGGATATCGGGCATATAAGGTGTGCCTTGCAGAAGATTGAGCGTACAAAGATTGCCGCCTATTATCTCACCCTCGCAGCTGCCATGCTGAATAACTGTATAGTTTTTTGCGATCCCGGAGGGTAAAACCGAAAATGGATCATCATACATAAGGCAGTCGGTAAAAGACTTCAAGGTATATTCACGCTCGACAGTAAAGCCTAAACCTGTAAGGTGCGGTGCATGGTAGGTCACAAGACCCGTTTCGGCATAGACGGCGTGCAGCAAAGCGGTGATATCGGAATACCCGCAAAGTATCTTAGGATTTGATCTTATCAGGCTGTAATCGATGTACGGAAGTATCTGGTTCACATTGAACCCGCCGATACACGCCATAACAGCCTTGACGTTATTATCTGAAAAAGCCTCGTGAATGTCGTCAACACGCGAACGTACCGATGAGGACTGAAACATATCGATCTCACGGCAATTGCTTGAAAAAGTTACTTTGAAGCCTTGTTCTTTCAGAAGTTCATGTGCGCTTTCAAAAATATCGGGACGAACTCTTGATAAGCTGCCTGACGGTGCGATAATGCGTATCTCATCGCCCGGTTTAAGTTTTGCGGGTATCATTACTGTCATCTCCTTTGGCAGATTAATTATATCATAAAAGCGAAGCGCTATGATATAATTGCCCGATATGCAGGGAGCAGATCGAAGATCTGCGTATCTGCAAGGGCTTTA
>CADBTD010000215.1 GCA_902797535.1 uncultured Ruminococcus sp.
AAAATTATAAGGAATCTATCTTTCCTGAAACGTAAGACATTATCTTTAACGCATCTTTTATATCAATCACACCGGAATCATCTACATCGGCACGAAGGAACTTATCATCATCAAACTCTGTTTTACCCGATGTGTAGTTCATGATCTCAAG
The DNA here is from genome assembly GCA_902797535.1 of uncultured Ruminococcus sp. Lineage (GTDB taxonomy): Bacteria > Bacillota > Clostridia > Oscillospirales > Ruminococcaceae > YE71. The sequence continues at coordinate 152 of CADBTD010000215.1, forward strand.
AGCGTCGGTTATTTCTATAATACCGTTTCCATCAACATCTCCGCGAAGTATGTCAGACTGTTGATTATCAGGCTGAGGTTCATCTTCCTGAACAGGAGGCTGTTCCCTTGTTATATTCAGTGTGTAGGTACGAACATCGCCGCTTGCAGCAGTAACGTATAATTCGATCACATTTAGTCCATGATCAAGTTCGATACGGCCTGCACCTGTAACATAGGCTGAATTATCATAAGGGAATCCGGTCACCGTTACATATGAAACTTCAGATGGTACGGTAATATCATTCACAAAGCTGTACTTCTGGAAATTCGGAAGCATATCTGTACCGTCAGGAGTGATAACATCGAGTCTATATAACAGATTATCGTTGCTGGCAGTAGTACCCGGCTGCAGGCATAAAGACTGAGGCATATTGTTATAAACAGGTATCTTGAATTCAAGTGCGGAATCAAGAACTGCCTGAGAATATGCATTTCTCATTTCAAGAGCTTCTGTAGCCTGGCCAAATACACAGGTCATATACTGATGATAGAAAAGTCCGTTTCCACCGTCAAAAACATCAAACTTCTGCAGATACAAAGTGTCCTGCTGTTTTGTGATATAACCTGTACCAAGATAAATAGAGCCGCCAACTATAGACTTGTACTGATTTGTCCACGGCAGCAGATATGTAGGATCCTCTGTCATAGCAAACATTGCACCCATCTGACCTGCAGTATAATTAGCAGTGTAGTAAGCCTGGATATCAAAGAAGTTAAAATAATTTTCAAATCCGGGAACAGTACCAAGCGACTGAGGAGCGCCATCAGCACCCTGCTCATTTCTGCATCTGGCAGCTAAGTGATACGGTGAAACACCTGATTCCTGCGCAGCATCCATAAATGTTGCAGCGTAATTAAGCGTTTCCCATGTATCGGGAGTTGTATAATCTCCTGACATAAAAGTGCCGTTAAGGATATTCCTTACACCGCTGATATTATGAACATCAGGATTATATGATTGGTTTTCAAACATGAAAATATAATTATCATTTATGAAATTTCTCGGATCAAGATAATACGCAATGATCCCGCTGCTGGCAGCGACCCAATCACCATCAAAAGAATACCACCTGTGATTATAAGCATCATATGCGCCCTGCTCGCATGATTTCCATGAATCGGGAGCACCTGAATGGACTAAATTTCTGCCAAGAACACATTCCTCCGAAAGCACATAATTCCAGTCGAGACCGGTCTGCTGTGCAGTAAAGATCCAATTTGGGTGAGCAGAATGCATCTGCCTGAGATATGGTCTGTAGCTTTCCGGAAAGCCTTGTGCGGACATATAGCTTTCAAAATCATTGTCAGCAGCTGAAGCAGTAAGGTCAACAGACTTATCTGCAATACCGAACATCATCGCAATTGCTGCAGATACGGATAAGACCCGTTTAAATAGATCAAACATAAAAAGCTCTCCTTTCAGACATTATTCGAGTCAAGAGTATGAAACTATTATACAGCATACTTTTGCTTTTGTCAAGCGAAAATTGTTAATATAAAGTTTACAATTTGATATGCATTTGCACTTGTAATATAATTACAAAATGGTTACAATAAATGTAGTGGTCAAAAAAACGACCAGTACTATATGTAGATTTTTCGGACAGTTACGTCAAACTCACCAAATTTTCAAGATTAAATTTTACAATTATACTTCTTGACTATATAAAGATAAAATGCTATAATTCTAATACCGAATGTAATAATTGCGTAACCATTTATGTTTTCGTGACACACAAAAAACGTTAACATAATATGAACAAACAGTTCTGACGCAACCTACCTTCGGACTTGTGTAAATTTTTTAACATCTCAGGATGAAGCGCAGAGAGACTTTCATCTCTGCGCAGGCATCCGTATTTCAACAACAATTATAACATTATCGGTCTTTAAACTATCAAAGAATTGAGGGATTTTAATATGGACAAGCGTTTTCATAAAAGAGCTATGTCCGCAGCTGCTGCGGTACTCACACTGACTTCTGCAGTAACATCTGTTTCAGCAGCCCAGAAAAATGAGATATTGCTGTCTTCAAGAACCAGTGTTCTTAAAAGCGGAGATACGTTTAATTTGAAAATAGGCTATAAACCTGACAGTATAGGTGTGTCAGGTTTCACCATAGATCTTCACTATGACCCTAATGCTGTTACTCTGAATATCCCATATGAGAACGGCTATAACATCAGCAGTGAATTTGCTCTTGTGACTAATTTTGAATACAGCAATAACACTGTACGAATAGTTGGCGCAGATCTTAATGCTGAAAACGTAAAAAGTGAAACTAATCTGGGTTATCTCACCTTTACCGTAAAAGACGGTTATGAAGGTGATGTGGATTTCTGGACCGAGGTACAAACTATGGTCTATTCCTTAGACGGCAGTTTCGTAAATGCGGATTATACATCTACATCAAGAAGTAAGCCTTTCTCCATAAGAGCAGAAAAGAAAGAACCCGAGCCGGCAGTTACTACAACAACCTCATCTGAACCTGAACCTGTTACTACAACTACTACAACAGTTACAGAACAGACTACTACCGCTCCCCTTCCCGAGGAAATAATTCCCGAAACTACAACTACTACCGTCGAAACCACGACTACAGCAGAAACATATGCGCCGGAAGAATCAACAGAGACATCTGTTCCCGATGCTGAACCCGAAGAGATAACTACCACAACGCTCCACAACAACGATCGTGATGAACCTTTATTCACACATTCACAGGGCAATTCTGATTATGTCAATGAAGAGGCATTACAGTTTATTTTCTCACCATACGAATTCAGCAGTGAAGATATTTCTGACCGTACAGTTGACATCAACATAGGCGTATCATCAACAGGTACAGTAGTCGGCGGTATCGGTATGCAGACTTCCGAGGGATGGAAGGTTTATAACGGTCAGAGAACTATCGGTGATGCTTACTGGGTCGCAAATGATGTTGATCTTTCCAAAGTCGCAGGAAATATTGCTGTACAGGTTTATTACTTAAAGAACAACAGCGATTTCTCGATAAATTCAATTAATGTAGTTCCTTCTGACGACGATCAGGTCATCGATGATACAAGTTCAGCTGATGATACGTCATCATCCGAGACCGATGATCAGAGCACCGATGAAACCACCGGTTCGACCGCAGAAGAACAGAGCACATCATCTGAAACTGCAGAAGTTACTTCTTCAACAGATGATACGTCTTCTGTAACCGAAGAACAGAACAGCTCTTCATCAATGTCTCAGCCTGACAGTTCTGTTGCAGATGAGTCTTCATCTCAATCAGAAAGCAGCTCATCCTCTACTGATACATCTTCAGTTAGTGAGAGTTCATCAAACACTGATAATTCTTCATCAACCGACAGTTCTGCAGCAGCTGACAGCAGTTCTGCAGCTTCGCAGCAGTCACCATCTTCATCTTCTGCTTCTGACAGTTCGTCCTCACAGAGTTCATCCACAAGCAATAATAGCTCATCAAATTCATCATCAACAGCGTCAAATACAAGCAACAGTTCGCAAGTTGAAAATGCTGTTAAAAACGCTCAGAAAATCGCAGATAACAATCCTAATACAGGCAAAAAGATCTCATTAGGCCTTATATTTGCTGCTTCATTGATCGCTGCAAGTATTGGTCAGATATGCTATTCTTTCTATACTCTGAGCCGGATGAATAAGAAAAATAAGTAAGCCCATTTTGCTTACACAGTAGATATGATAAAAAAAGAGCGGTTCCGAGAACCGCTCTTTTTTTAGTTTTCATCAGTTGTATTTTCTGTATCATCTATCTCTTCATCATTGAAGAAGGTACCATCTATAGAGTTTGTATCTGAATTATATTCATACTCTTCGGGCTGAGTATCCTCATCCGATTCTTCGCTGTCATAACTGTTCTCATATTCATACGACTCTGTTTCAGCAGACTGTTCCACAGGTTCATCATACGGTATATCTTCGTTATTGTCAGTTTCATCACCGTATTCAGTATCATCGTTAATAACTTCTTCAGAAGACTGTTCACTTTCCTGCTCGAAATTCATTTCATCTTCCTGCATAGCAGCAGCAAGTGCAGCTTTTTCTGATTTGCGTTTTTTCAGTACTGCAAAGAATTTTTTATAAGGATTGCCAAAGAAAGCAAAATATTCAGCAAAAATAGCAATTATACCTATAATAACAAGAATATATATAATCAGGTACTTCATTCTGGAGGAACTTTTGGTTTCTGTTTTTACTATTCCTCCATCAGGTGAAACTGCTTGTTCGGAGACCTGAGGCTGTTGTTCCTGCACAGGTGCCTGTGTCTGAACAACAGGTACCGAGTCTGAAACAACAAGTCTGTAATATTTAAAAGTACCGTCATTAAATTCTACAGTCATATTGGTAAGACCGAATGATAATGTGTTTATTCCGTTGTCAGCCGCTTCTGCAACGGTTGTATCCGCAAAAGTTATCTGCTTGACGTTAGTAAATCCAAGCGACTCATATGGTATCTTTGAATCAGATTTAGCAACTCTCAGTTCGGTATACATTGATTCATCAGATGCGGGGTCAAAAGGAACAGCGCCTTCTATCTGGATGATCGTTCCGTCAGAACGATATGTAAGCTCGGTATTTGATGTATCCTTCAGAGAGTTAACTGTTATATACAAAACGGACGAACGTTCTGTAACATCGACCACTTCCATATCAAGAGTAAGAAAACTTGGTTTAACGCCTGCAACATCAACACCTGAACTATCAGATGAATTTTCATCCTCAGAGGACGACTCTTCTGATGATTCTTCAGCCATTGAAGCTGTTCCGTCACTTATATACTGGAACTGGATCGTTCCCGGCTGTGTTTCAGCAGCCGCTATGGATCCGCCAATTTTTTTATTGACCTTAGACTTGTTTAGCTTAAGTGTATTGCTGTCATAAGTTATTGTAAGATCTACCGAAGAAATATCAGTATTAGTGTCAAGATACAATTCTGCAGAAAACTTTTTGTCAACTATCTTTGTCGGAACAAGTTTTACAACAACAGGAGCATCTTTCAAAGGATCAACAACAGGTATATCATCATTTACAGAACTTGTGCTCGTATCTCCGAAATATCCTCCCTGGTCATCATCAGCATAATAATTGTTATCGTCATAGCCGTAGTTATTATCATAGCCATAGCCATCGTCATATCCGTAATCCGTATAGCCGTTGTCATCATAGCCATACCAATCAGCAGCGGCAGATAATCCCTGAGCAGAGAAAATGAGAGCTGCGCTGACTGCTGCAAGCAGTCTTTTGTTCATTTTATCATTCCTTTGCAAAAATATTGTTATTCTAATTTATTATACAATATATGTTCCGATATGTCAAGTAAAAAAATAACCATAATAATTCTCCCGAACAAAATATAGTATAAATAATTTGTATAAAATACCGCATTTTGACCATTATTAAATCAGAATAAAAAATGAAAGGATTTCAGATCATGTATTTAGCCAAAAAATGTCATAGGATCGTTTTGATCATTTTATCAATATCACTATTATTTTCTGTACTATCAGAAAATAAGCAGGAAGATACTTCTCATTTATGCTATATCTTTCCTCAGTTTATATGTACTGCTGCGTCATCGCACTCGGACAGACCGGAAAATGATGATATATCCTATTCATTTGGGATCATCGAAATAATAAATAAATTAAGAAAATAAAAAAAGCGGATCATCCGCTTTTTTTAGTATTCCGAGCATTTCTAACAAAGTTCTCACACAAAATCGGATCTTTTCCGCATTTGGAATGTTCTACGCCTGAACTCACATCAACGATATTCGGCGAAACACATTTTATAGCATTACAAACATTATCGGGACAAAGACCTCCCGCAAGTGCGATCTTTTTGTTATATTGCTTTGCTGCAGAAAGAGAATTCCAGTCACACTGTTTTCCACTGCCCGGTTCAGCAGCATCAAATAATAAGATCTCAATTTTATCAAGACGAGAACACTTTTCAATTTCGTCTATATCCAATGAATTAAAAGCACGGATTATAGGAATATTACAGTTTTCATACACTTCCCTGCTCATAATGCCATGTATTTGTATATAATCAAATCCTGCGTTTTCGATCATTGCAAGCTGAGATGGATCAGGTGAAACTGTAACTGCAACAGAACTTATATCTTTCAGCTTTGATTTAAGTTCACTCGCACGAGCTATCTCTAAATTTCTTTTGCTTTTTGGAAAGAAAAGAACAAATCCGGCAAAATCTATCTTCAGTCTGTTGACAATTTTTATATCCGACTCATTTGTCAGACCGCAGATCTTGATTTTTAATTCTTCCATATGAACCCGCCTTATTGACCATATACTTCTTTAGCTATATCGCAGGATTGCTTAGCATCCTTTGCATAATAATCTGCACCGATCTGTTCTGCATAATCAGGAGTAAGAACTGCACCGCCTACCATTATCTTACATTCATGGTGCTGACGAAGAAGTCTTATCGTCTCTTCCATGCCTTTAAGTGTAGTTGTCATAAGAGCGCTTAAACCAACAAGCTTAACATCATGTTCTTTGGCTGCTTCAACTACAAGCATCGGATCAACGTCTTTTCCAAGATCAATGACTGTATATCCATAGTTTTCAAGGAGTACCTTTACTATATTCTTTCCTATATCGTGGATATCACCTTTAACGGTGCATAATACTATCTTGCCTTTTGATACACCTGCACCGCCATTTTTAGACATATGTTCTTTTATGACTTCAAAACAGCTTTGTGCAACACCGGCTGTAAGAATAAGCTGAGGCAGGAATATTTTTCCTTTTTCAAATTCAGCACCTGTTTTATCAAGCTCGGGAATAAGAATATTGTTGACGATATCCATAGCGTCTGTGGTCTCAAGTAATTTTGCAGTTATATTGGCGGCATCATTTTTCAGTCCATGAGACATTGCATAGCCAAGTGTCATATCCTCCTGCTTTACCGAAGTCTGAGCAGCAGGTTGCTCAGAGCCATAATTTTCAACAAATTCCTGAGCATTTTTATCTATATTAGCAAGCAGCCTGTAT
>CADBTD010000216.1 GCA_902797535.1 uncultured Ruminococcus sp.
GACGCTACCGACTTCCAGTGGCTGAGAGATATACCTATGGGTGAACAGTCGCTGATGTCATATGCCGGCAGAAACGGCGGCGGCGGCACTTCAAGCAATGGCTATGAGATTCGCTACTACAACTACTAAGAAAAGGGGGTATAGCGAATGAAGATCAAAAAATTTGAGCAAGGCATGACGCTTGTTGAGATCGTAATAGCCAGCAGCATATTTGTACTGAGTACTCTGGCTATAACAACAGCTTTTGCAGCGTGCTTCAAGTACAATGCAAGAAATGTCAGAAGAGAAAAAGAACTTAATGTTCAGCAGACTGCGATCGAAAAGGGCAATGCAGGCGGCGTGCAGGTCTATAAAGACACTTTTACTTCCGGAAACAGAAAGACGATCCAGTTTGTTAATCCTACCGGAACAGGCGGAGCAAGACAGGATCTTGGCTTCACTATGGCAGGAACCTCTGACTGCACCGGTGTTGCTCTGTACAATGCACAGAACACCGAGTATAATAATGAGGCAGACATCAATTTCCAGATCAAGACATTCACTACCAAGCAGCTTGGTTCAGGAAAGACTGTATCAGATGTATCTAACAATTGCTACTTACTGCATCTCACTAATACAAGCAGTCAGAACGCTGATGTATTAGTTATCACAAACGGTTCGGTAATATACAACGGTGATTTCGCTTCCACTCATTATGAGAGTCTTACTCCCGAGTACAGCGTCGCACTTCCCGCATACGTTGCAGGTGAGGAGTATATTACCACATATGATGACGGAAGCGGAACGGTTTCGTCTGAGACCACTCTTCCTTCCGAAAGATACCTCGGCGTGGCAATGGGTCCGAACGTAGCAACAAGAGTAGTAACAATACGTGTTACCTGGAACGGTCAGGTGACCGACTGGAATGTACCCGAAAATGTTTTCCTGTCAGGTACCAATGGCCAGGTAAATGTATCTATTGATGATACTCACGGTATAAGAGTAACTGTTTAATTAAGGAGGCGAAGCATAATGACTAAAACACTAAAAAGAGCGTTTACACTTGTTGAACTCGTAGTTGTTGCTTCTCTCCTCGGCGTTTTCATGACAGCTGTTGTTATGATAATCAGGCCGACACAGAAGCACTACTTAAACATAACCAACAAGGCACAGGAAGAAAACAAATGCATACAGCTCACCGATCTTATCGACAGTGAGCTGAGATATGCAACAGCAGTCAGAATAGTTTATTCGGGTGATAACGGTTCAATGGGACCCGGACAGACCGCAGTGTCCAGTCTTGGCACAGAAGTATCGAAATATCCGAACTATATCAGACTTTCAAACAACCATCGTGAGAATATAGGTATGTTTGATGCAAGAGGATTTGCTGAGAAAGGAAGAACAGGCAGTTCATCTCCTCAGACAACTATCCTCAACAAGGCGTTCTTCACTGATTTTGACTATCAGTTCTCGATAAGCGGTGTTAACACTTCATCAGGTCAGCAGAGCCTTTCGCTCAAGATTGACTGCACACCTATGATAGTTCAGGCAAACAACGTTGATCGTGATGAAGACCGCACTCACAGCTTTGAAGAGACCTTCAAGTTCATGAATCTCAGAAACAAGGCCAATATCGGTTCAGGTGTTCAGGATCTTGCAGTACCTTCCGATACTCTTGCAGATCACACTGATACGACTAACAATGACTTTGGTGAGATCTGGATATTCTATGCACTTCCTCAGGATCTTTCTTCAAGCAGCGGCGGTGGCGGAACACCTGTTACTCCGCCTTCCGGTTCTCATGCTGTAGGCGCAGAGTATGATCCTAAGATACCTACTCTGCTGATAAACGACGGAAATACTTCTTCGGTTAATACTGTAGTTCTTCTGTCAACTTCAGCATATGGACAGGGATTCACTCTTACTCCTCAGGGCACAGATACCAAGGTAGAGAATACCGATAACCCCGGTACTTTCACAGATCAGCCCAAGCGCGTTATGAGCTCTAATGTAGGTTCACACTGCAGAGTAAAGTTCGGCGCATCCGGAAGCGTTAAAGTTGTTGCATCTGAATATCCCGGCGGCGGCTTAACACTTTCTCCCGACCTTACACAGGCTGACTTCAATGCATCGAATGGCTTCACAGTTTACATCTACGTTGAAAACGGACAGGTAAAGAAGGCTAACAGTGATCCTAACTCTCAGCCTGCTGAAGCTGTAGAGGTAATTGTTCACTATCTTACCAATATAGGTGATCACGACAAGAGTGTTGATTTCGTTAGCCACGGAACTTCCGGTGTTGTAACAGTTAATGGCCACAGAGCACCTTGTAACGTTACGGGAATTAATTCTGATACTGATATTACAGTTAGTCTTTGGAATCCTACTGCACCTCAGGGTCACGAAAATGAGGCATCCTCTATTGAGCTTTGGCCCGGCGGTGTCGGCAGCACAGGCGGACAGCACTATGTAATTGACGGTCAGCATCCTGCTCCCTCGACCAGTGGACAAAGAGAACTGTGGATATATGAAGGTACCGTATACGATAATTTTGCAGACGTTCCTTCGAGAGCTGTAGGTACACTCAAGGTCCACTACATTACCGACTTTAACGACATGGTTGGCGGCTTTGAAGCAACAGCTGCTGAAGAAAACACGGTAAGTGACAGCGACGGCAATGTTGTACCGAACACAGGTGTTTCACAGTACTTCCATCCGGGCGATAGCTTTGATGTTACCTTTACCGGAAGAGATGGCAAAACATTGAATCTGTACTGGAACGGAACCTATGTTGGCAACTATATGTTCGCACCTAATGTTACATGGGAACTTTGGCTCTATAACGGTACACTTACTCACGATCAGCCTCAGATACCTGAGTGGTCTAAGGAAATGACTATACACTACCTCGGAGCACCTGATAACGGTGAATGTGAATTAAGACTATTTGATACAGACACCATTAACGGTTCTTCGCAGATAAACGGTATGGGTATCCCCAACAGAAACAGTACTCAGGTCACCTGGATGAACGATGGCGGTTATGCAACGATCTCAAGAAACCATAATGGTGACGATCAGCAGCATACTCTTAAATTCACACATCCCGATGCAAGGGTACTCATTTACAGTGTTGATAACAACGGATACAACGGACACAATGTAAAGGAGATCTACTACAGCAGCAACAATTCTCATGAGTTTGATGACATATGGATCTATAATGGTTCATATTATGCTACTGAAGCAGAGGCAAGAGCAGCATATGTTGCTCCTCCCGCACCCGGTATCCCCAGCGCTGAGCTTGTTTTAGGCAGTTCATGGGGCAACGGCGGAAATGCTATGACAGGTCAGCCTACCATAACGGTTACTGCTAATGGTGGTCCGGTTGCACACGCAAGAGTTAGACTGGTGTTCACAAGAAACGTTACTAACATAGTTATCTGGGCCAATGGAATTGATTGGTCAATAGATCAGGGTGATACAAGAGTTTGCTATTTCGATGTTTATAACATTGGTGATGGACAGACGGTGCAGTTCAGTGGTCAGATCACTGTTGACGGTGAATCACCCGAATGGCAGCTGGTTGAAATTACAGCTGAGTCTGCCTGATAAAACCAAATGATCACATTTCACGTCAAGCCCTTCGGGGCTTGATGCTGAAAAAATCCCCCGAACTCTTTAGGGGTTCGGAGGATTTTTTGAGCAAGTGATCAAATATCAGAAGAACAGGTGGATCACGGGATTAAGCATAGGTACATTCGGCAGTTTGGTTATTACACCGTCACCGTAAAGTATCTCACCAAGTCCCGTAAGGTTCATGTAGGCATTGACAATGTCCCAGCCCCACAGCATGGCAATGAAAATACCGATCGAAAGCCAGGGACCGAATGCAAATTTTGATTCGCCGCTTTTGTGCTTGAGTATAAGTCCGGCAACTGCACCGATCAGGATGCCCATGAACAATGCAGCGATAACTCTGTGTACTCCCAGGAACAGACCGGCAGCAGCCATCAGATAAACATCGCCCATGCCCATTGCACGTTCCTTTGATATAACTGAAATCAGCAGAAGCGGAACACCGGCTGCAAATGCACCGATGATATAGTATTTGATGCTGCAGTCAAGTCTCATATTTCCTATTATGCTGAGTACTATCTGTAAAACGCCGATCAATGCAATGTAGATAAGCACTCCGGTGGATATAAGCTGGGTGTCCCAGTCCATGAAGAATACCACAACAAGCGCTGAGAATACAAGACAGGTAAGAATACATTTCATTCCTGCACCGCTGCCCATCATATCAAATCTAAGACCTATCACCAGCCAGCCCACGGCATTGAGAAGCTCAACTACTGTGTATCTTGGTGAAATGGGTGCTTTGCAGGCGCGGCATTTTCCGCGAAGCATACACCAGCTGACGATCGGTATAAGGTCACGCTTGAGAATGGGTGTACCGCAGGTCATACAATGTGAATTGCTTTTGGTCAGTGATTCTCCCTTAGGCAGTCTGTAGATGCAGACATTGAGAAAACTTCCTACACACGCACCGAACAAGAACAGGAAGATGTACATTATCGCAACAAAGATATTGTACTGAAGATCCATTTCTCATTACACCTCCTTTTTATTTTAATAATTATATTTTAGCATACTTTAGTAATAATTTCAATAGCCAATAATACAAATTATCCAATATTATTTGCGGCAGGATCTCTCGCAGCAGATCCTGACCTGATATTTAGATCAATCAGCTGCGAAGATGGGAGTTTTTTTATGAAGAATATACCTATCGGTGAACATCTGATAGAAAAGGGTCTGATCACCCCGGAACAGCTTATTGAATTGCTTGCTGCTCAGAAGGACGAAAAGAATAAAGGTAAAAAGATGGGTGATCTCGTTATCGAGATGAATCTCGTTTCTGAAGAGGATTTCTCTAAGGTACTCGCTGAACGTCTGAATATACCTTATTGTGACCTTGACAACTATGAGCTTATTCCTGAGCTTGTAATGAAGATACCTGAGGAGAAAGCGAGAAAGTATAATTGTATTGCGCTTCAGAAGGTCGGCAGAAGATTGACAGTCGCTACCGATAATCCTTCCGACTTCTATGCTATGGAAGACCTTCGTGGTGTAACAGGCTGCTCCATATCTTTCCAGATGGCTACCAAGGGCTCAGTGTTCAGAGCTATCTCGAAAATGTACTCAACAGGTGCCGCAAATGCTATCGTTGAAGAGGCTACTAAGGAGAAAGAAGAAGAGGTAAACCTTGAGGATCTTGCTGCTGAAGCTTCCAATGACCGTGTTGATAATGCACCTATCGTTAAGCTCGCAACTGCTATAGTAGAAAACGCCTTCCGTATGGACGCTACCGATATCCATATCGAGCCTTTCAAGGATATAACCCGAATTCGTGTCAGAGTCAACGGTGACCTTGTAAACCTCATGGAGATCTCTAATACACTCCATACTCCTCTTGTTACTCGTTTCAAGATCCTTTCGGGTATGAACATCGCAGAAAAGCGTGTGCCTCAGGACGGTCGTATGTCACAGGTAGTTGACGGTACGGTACTTGACCTTCGTGTATCTAATCTTCCTATGGTATACGGCGAGAAGGTCGTTCTTCGTATCCTTGCCGGTGACTCAATGGTAAAGAGAATACAGGATCTCGGTATGACATCATATAATTATGATAGATTTACAGCCTGCCTTAAGGTCCCTCAGGGAGTTATCCTTGTTACAGGACCTACCGGTTCAGGTAAATCTACAACTCTTTATGCGGCTCTCGGTGAGATAGCTAAGCCTAATCTCAACGTTATAACCGTTGAAGACCCTGTCGAAAAGAAAATCGCAAATATCAATCAGTGCCAGATAAATGATAAGGCAGGAATGACCTTTGCTGCGGCACTGCGTTCTATACTCCGTCAGGACCCTGACATCATAATGGTCGGAGAAATGCGTGACGAGGAGACCGCTTCGATAGCTATAAGAGCAGCTATCACCGGACACCTTGTGCTCTCGACTATACATACTAATGATGCGTCCTCGACTGTTACCCGTCTTGTGGATATGGGCGTTGAACCTTACATGGTCGCTACTTCACTCATAGGCATAGTTGCACAGCGTCTTACCAAGAAGCTCTGCCCTGAATGCAAGAAGGCAGTAATGACCACACCTCAGGACCTTGAACTTATGGAGATAGATACTCCTATGGAGATATATGCACCTGTCGGCTGCCCCAAGTGCAACGACACAGGCTATAAGGGCCGTACTGCGATACACGAGATACTTCTCTCGACTCCCGAAATGCAGGCTCTTATCACAAGAGGTGCTAAGGCAGACCAGATACAGGAGCTTGCTAAACAGCAGGGCTGCCGTCTGCTTAGAGATAACGTTTCAAGACTCATTCAGGAGGGTATAACTTCAATAGATGAGCTTGTTCGTGTAACATATGCCGTATAAATCATATTTGTGGAGGTTTTAAAAAATGGCTATTGATATTAACAAGATCCTTGATGAATCAAGAGCACTTGGCTGCTCGGACTTGCATTTCACCGTAGGTATCCCCCCTATCGTAAGACAGGGCGGCAGCCTTAGAAAGCTTTCGTCTTATCCTGATATGACAGAGATAGACATTCAGCAGGTAGCCCGTGCAATGACTAATGAAAGACAGATGCAGCAGATAAGAGACCACATCGATACTGACTTTACCTTCGTATCGAGCAGAGGTTTCCGTCACCGTGTCAATGTTTACCGTCAGAGAGGCTTTACAGCTATCGCTATCCGTCTTCTGAGAAACGATATCCCGACCTTCGCTGACCTTGACCTGCCTCCCGTACTTGCTGAATTCGTTATGAGACCTCGTGGACTTGTTCTTGTTACAGGCCCTACCGGTTCAGGTAAGTCTACAACTCTGGCAGCTATGATCGACCATGTAAACCTGCACAAGTCAGCTCACATAATCACTATAGAAGACCCTATCGAGTATCTGCACACCCATAAGAGATGTATGGTAAACCAGCGTGAGATCGGCGGAGACGTTCCTTCGTTCGCAATGGCTATCCGTGCTGCTCTTCGTGAGGACCCGGATATCATACTCGTCGGAGAAATGCGTGACTTCGAGACTATCGAAGCTGCTGTTACCGCCGCTGAAACAGGACATCTTGTTATGAGTACACTTCATACCACATCTGCTCCTTCTACAGTTGACCGTATCATCGACGTTTTCCCTGCTCATCAGCAGCATCAGATCAGAACACAGCTCGCATCGGTACTTGTTGGTATTTGTACACAGACTCTTTGCCGTACTCTTGACGGTACAAGCCGTGTGGCTTGCTGTGAGATACTCAGTGCAACAGACCCGATCAAGGCTATGATCCGTGACGATAAGGTTCATCTTATCAACTCTGCTATGCAGACCGGTAAGAAAGACGGAATGCAGACTCTTGACCAGGAACTTGCTAAGCTCGTTAACGACAGAAAGATCTCAAGAGAGGTCGCTCTTGAAAAGTGCGCAAGCCCTGCAGACCTCAACAGATTTATTGCTTCTGCAAAGGGTCAGCTCTGATAACAGAATACAGAAAACATTTAAGGGATCGTTTTTACACGATCCCTTTTTATGTTCATTCATATTAAAGATATTGCTTTGTGCCGGTCATTCTCCTACAAGAAGCTGCGGAGTGATAACATAGTATATCTTTCCGTCATTCACAAAAGTACCCTTGACATATTCTGCAAAGCTTTCCGAATTGAGTGCGGGAGGGTCGCCAAGTTCTTCTTCAAGTTTTACTGAGCCGCAGACCTCATCTGCAAGCGCCGCACATTTTGAATAGCGTCCCTCAAGGCTTTTTTCAGACAGAGATGCTATGATAAAGCAGCTGTAGTCGCCTACCACACCAAAGCTGAGTCCGAAGCGCACAGCCGTATCTATAACGGGGATCACCTCGCCGTCAGATGCTATGGTACCGGGCATATATTCCGGAAATGCAGGTGCAGGTGTAACAGGTTTGCCTGCCGCTGCCTCGATACGGATTATATCCTCAAAATCACAGGCAAAATACACGCCCGATGTGCGAAATGTAAGATAGTTTTTCATCAGCCATTCATCTCCTTGAGTCGCTGTTTAACTGCGGCAGCGATATTTTCAAGTGCGCACTGCTTCATTACCGCACCTATCTCAAAGGCTTCACGGGGCATACCGTACACCACTGAGGTCTTTTCATCCTGACCGATCGTGTAAGCACCTGCATGACGCAGCCTGAGCATTCCGTCAGCACCGTCATATCCCATTCCGGTAAGCATTACAGCGGTCATTTTCTTTGCATCGAATTTTGCCGCCGATGCGAACAGTGCATCAACAGAAGGGCAGTGTCCTGATATTTTTTCGCCTGCTGTTGAACGCACTATAAATCCACCGCTGTCCGCAGCAGCTATCCTCATGTGTTTTGAACCTTCTGCTATGACTGCGCAGCCGCTTCTGAGTGCCATTCCGTCCCTTGCTTCAACAAATTCTATGTCAAGCTGTTTTGAGAGCCTTGCAGCATAAAGATTAGTATATCCTGCAGGCATATGGAGCGTTACTGCGATAGGCGGTATACTTTTGTCAAATTCACGCAGTATAACGGGAAGTGCTTCGGTACTTCCTGCTGAACCGCCTATAAGTATCAGTCTTTCATCGTTTCGTTTCTGTTCTGCTGAACGTCTCAGCTTATATACAACGCCGTCACAGGTGACTTCACGGATATTTGAAGCGTTTACCATAGCTGATTTAAGCTGATGCTTGAAGGTCTCAAGCTCACCGCCCGAGGGTTTCAGCACAAAATCAGCCGCACCGGCAGCAAGCATAGCTGCTGCCATGTCTTTTCGTGAGGTACAGGCTATAACGGGGACTGCATACTGCGGCAGAAGTTTTCTGAGGAATTTATCGCCGCCAAGCATAGGCAGTTCAACATCAAGTATCAGCATATCAGGCTTCAGTTTTTCAATTGCAGCCGCCGCTTTATAGGCATCTTCTGCCCCGGCACAGACCTCAAAGCCTTCACTTCCGCTTACTATACTTGTTATCAGCTGCGTAAACAGCGGAGAGTCATCTATTATGAGAACACGTTTTTTATTCATTGCCCCGCCTCCTTTACAGCTTTCTGTATACCGCCGACTGTTCCCTTACATAGGGACAGCCTTCGGGCATACTCTCGGCATGACCGATATAAAGATATCCGCCGGGATTTGTTGCTTCATAGAAGCGGCATATAAGGTCGGCCGTTGTCTGTTTGTCAAAGTATATCATGACATTACGGCATATGATAAGGTCAAATGTTTTCTTGAAAGCGATAGGCTCCATAAGGTTGTGATATTTGAACAGGACCTGTGACCGAAGCCTTTCGTTTACGGTGTATATGCCTTTTTGTTCGGTAAAGTACTTCTCTTTCCATTCAGGGGGAAGTGCTTTTATTATTGTTTCGTTATAGCTTCCTCTTTTAGCTGTAAGAAGAGCGTTCTGAGAAATATCGGTGGCAAGTATGCGTCTGTCCCAGTTGTTGTTCTTGCCTTCAAAGTAATCTTCCATGCAGGCGGCAAAGGTATATGCTTCGTTCCCAAATGAACAGCCTGCACTCCAGATACACAGTTCATCGCATTTGATGCTTTTCTCCATTTGCGGCAGAAAAGTATTCATAAAGTGGTCGTAATGCTCCTGTTCACGCAGAAAATAGGTGTAATTTGTGGTAAGTCGGTTTATGATATTTGCCATTTCAAAGTCATCTTCACTGCCTAAAGCGGCGGTCAAGTACTCGGAAAAGCTCGAGAAACCACGGTCGATGACATAGTTATAAAGCCGACTCTCTACCATTTGCTTTTTGCCTTCGAGATTCAGCCCGTATTTGTTTTTTATATAGTAAGAAAGCCGTAAAAATTCCATCTCGCTCATACTGCCGAGCTGACTGCGGAAAAAGCCGGCTCCGTTATTAGTGATGTCATTCATAGCAGTGTCCTTGTTATATATAAAGATTTGTTATGAGTTTTTAAGGTATTCGAGTATTTCTGCTGCATTTGTGTCGGGTTTGACTTTAGGCATAACTTTTTCTATCACGCCGTCAGCGTTTATTACATATGTAGTTCTCACGACACCCATACTTACTTTGCCGTAATTCTTTTTCTCCTGCCATACATCATATGCCTTGATCGCTTCAAGGTCCGGGTCTGACAGCAGTATGAACGGAAGTGAGTGCTTTTCGGCGAATTTTCTGTGTGAAGCCTCGCTGTCCTTGCTTATGCCGATAACAACAGCATCGATCGATCTGAATTCGCTGTAAGCTGCTGCAAAAGCGCAGGCTTGTCTTGTACAGCCGGGGGTATTGTCACGGGGATAGAAGTATAAAACGACTCTTTTTCCCCTGAGATCTGAAAGCGATACTTCATTACCGTCCTTATCCTTCAATGTGAAGTCGGGGGCTTTTGTTCCATTTTCAAGCATTCTTTCTTCCTCCTTCCGGGAATCAGTTTATGTCAAAGAATTTTTGAGCATCTATTACGGAGATCCTCTCACCGTTGTTTCCATTTGCAAGACCCGCTATTATACTGTCGTTCCCAAGCTCAACAAAATTGTCTTCCAGGTCTATCGATGTTACAGCCTCGTCTACTCTTACTGCGGCAACGGTAGTATCATGCTCTATTACCATAAGACAGCTTCTTGAACCATATTCTGTCGGAGGAAATCCAAGCCTCATCCTGAAATCTATGACGGGTATCACATCGCCCATTCGGTTTATGACACCGATCACACAGTCGGGAAGTCCCGGCACAAATGTATAGTCGCTGCGGGTGATTATCTCAAGCAGTTCATTTATGCGAAAAGCGAACAGTCCGCCTTCTGAACGGAATATTACAGCACTTGAAGCTACATCGTTCATTTTGCATCCCTGCCTTTCATTATCTCTCCTGCGTCGATAACGAGTATTATAGAGCCGTCACCAAGCACGCTTGTGCCCGAAAGCCCTTTTTCTTTCAGTCCAAAAGATGAAAGATAAGGTGAAAACGGCTTTATGACTATCTGCATATCTTCAATTATGTCACCTGCGAAAAGTGCGGCGCGTTCGTTTGCAGCCGAGCATATCAGCATTATACCTTTTGTAAGGTCACGCTCACCGCCTTCAAGTCCGAAATGGTCGTCAAGTCTTATTATCGGAAGGACTTCATCAGTGCCGTTTTTGAGCACTGCTTCCTTTCCGTCCGGTGTCAGGATTATTTCTTCAGGGTCAGCACGGAAAGCCTCTTCAAGTACTGAAACGGGAAGTACATATTCCTGTCCGCAGAGCCTTATTCCCATGCATGAGCTTATAGAAAGCGACATAGGAACTCTTATTGTAAAGGTCGAGCCTTCTCCCAGCTTTGAATCAACGTGAAGTGAGCCTCCGACTTTTTCTATGTTCTTTTTTACAACGTCCATTCCCACTCCTCGTCCCGAATATTCGGTGACGGTGGTATTTGTGGAAAATCCTGCTGCCATTATCAGCGAGAAGCACTCCTGTTCGGTGTATTCGCTTTCCGGCTTGGTAAGTATGCCTTTCTGGCGCGCTTTGTCCAGCAGCTTTCGTGAGTCCATTCCTGCGCCGTTGTCGGTAACGGTCACAAGCACATCGTTAGATTCGTAAAATGCCTTTAGTGTAACGGTAGGCGGATCGGTCTTTCCTGCTGCCGCACGTTCATCCGGCATTTCAATACCGTGATCTACGGCGTTTCTCACAAGGTGCATAAGCGGGTCGCCGAGCATATCTGCAACACTCTTGTCAACCTCGGTGTTTTCACCGACCATTTCAAGTATAACACCTTTGCCGAGGGTCTTGTTCATATCTCTTACAACACGGTTCATCTTGGAGAAAACATTGTTTACAGGAACCATGCGGACTGACATGACCATGTCCTGAAGTTCGTCGGTCAGTTTTTTGAGTTCACGGGCCGACTTATCGAAGTTCGGCAGAGCAGTTTTGTACGGAGCAAGGTCACTTGAATGAAGCACTCCCGACTCGGCTATAACGAGTTCCTGTGCTATTCGCATAAGCCTGTCCAGTTTTTCCAGCTTTACGGATATCATGCCTGCGCTCTTGTCTTCATGCTTAGCCTTTTTGGGTGCGGCAGCAGGTGCAGCAGTCTGCGCGGCAGGAGCGGGCGAAGGCGCTGCTTCAGGCTTCGGGGCTTCCTGCGCAGGCGATGTCTGCGGTGTACCGCCCTTTACAATTCTTTCAACGCCGCTTACGTTTATGCCTGTTTTGAGGTGTTCTTCGATCTCATCGGGCTTGTCTGTTCTGACTTTGATGATAAACCCATTTTCCGAAATACTTTCGCCTGCGTCATCTGCATCAAGATCGGGGGGAAGTGTGGCAAGCACCTCTGCCTGCGACTTTGTCTGATTGAGCAGCACCATAGCTCTTATGTCGGGCATAAGGCAGCTTTTGTCGTAAATGACCTTATAGGCGGTAACATCGTCACCGTCCTCGGGAGAGTATATTTCTGCGCCGCCGCCACACGAAGCAGTATGTGCTTCTGCCTGTTCGGCGGGTTTTCCCTGCATTACCTGTGCAAAGGCACGGCAGCGTGCGGTGAGTTCTGTGAAATCCGTCAGAGGTATGCTGTCATCCGAAAGATTCTCGGTCTCGGCTTTAAGTCCGTCAGAGCCTTCATACAGTAAGGCGTAAAGACCGTCTTTGTCATATTTTATATTGGGGTCTTCACGAATGAGTGAGAACAGATCCTCAAGCGAATGTGCAAGTCCCGACATATTCTGAAGTCCCATCATGGCTGCAGAACCCTTTACGGTGTGCATTATACGGAATATTTCTCCGATATCATCAGGCTCAAGTCCGCTTTCCTCGGTACGCATTAGTATATCATCGAGCTTTTCAAGCAGCTCAGATGTTTCAAATACGAACATATCGAGCATAGCTTCCATACCCTGTTCAAATTTCGGCATACCTGTTCACCTCTCTCTGTTAATGTTCCGTCTTATTCAAACAGCCTGTAGCCCTCTCTTGCGCACATGTTCTTTACTTTGTCGTAAGGCATATATCTCAGCAGATGAGAACGCCTTTTCAGGCCTACAGTGCAAATGCAGAGAGTGCAGGTGTTGTTCAGAAGCTGGAACGGATTTCTTGTTATGCGTATCTTGCTTATATTTTCCTTTGGCAGGAATATCTTGTGAAACTGATACCAGCTGCAATAGTTGAGCACGCAGCCTGTTCTGTCGAATCCTGCTGAGGTATTGAACGCCGCCGCAGTTTTGACTATCACGAGCCATATGAACGGCACTGTGATTATTGCGAGCAGCGCATTTATGTCTGTGTTGTGGTTCGGGAAGAATTTGTCGAGCAGCTTTATCGCCACAGGCGGCAAAGCACAGAATATAATGGGCATGAACACGAACCTGCGTATGCTTTCACCGCCTGTTCTTACCTCGGGTTTGGGACGGGGAAGGTCCGGCACAAGCAATTTCAGTGAGGCGTTCATCTGTTCATAAGTGGTTATGGGTATCAGTGCGCTTATCTCACGCCTTGACTGACCATATCCTGCGCAGTCAAGCGTCACAGAGCATATCTTGAATATCTTCATGAGAAGTGTCTGTGTAAGGTCATAGTAGTTTATCTTGCTGCGGTTTATTATGTGCCTTCTTGTGATGAGAACGCCGCTTTTTACAAAAAACTGCTTGTCGCTTCTTGACACGGTGAATGACCAGTGTCTTGCGAGGGTGGCTATGAATGATATCAACCAGCCGCCCAGCACAAGTCCGCCAAGTGCGAGGATAGCCTGAGGTATGCGTTCGGTTATTTTCAGGAATTTGCTGTCTATCTTGGTTATTTCGCCGTTTACCTTTTCAAACATCTGCCGTTCCATTTCAAGACCCACTACCTTGTAGGCTTCATACATGAAGGTCGCAAACAGCAATGTACCCGTCAGCGCCGATGAGAACAGCAGTGAAAAGATGAACAGATGCGATTTTCTCGGAGCAAAAGTGATTTTTGGCTTTTCATCCGAAAGACTGCTAACAAAGCTGTACAGCGCATCAGAATTCTTTTCCGAAAGTACCAGCACTATGTCCTGGCGGCCGATGCATTTAGCATTCGTTTCAATATATATCTTGTTTGCCTTGAATGGGCGTATATACCATTTCTGACAGAAGGACACAGTCGTGAACTGTGTAAAGTATACCTTTGTCCTTACCATGCCGAATAATCCCGACTTTGCTGATATGCCGTCGGTCTCTATATCAAAGCTGACAAACAGCCATCTGAGTATAGCTATTGCGAATATTCCCGCTATGGAAAGTATATCCACCCAGTTGGTGCGGACCCATTCCTGCAGGTCAAAGTGTGATGCTATAAGTCGCTTTGACAAAGGTATCAGCAGCAGCCACAGGTTGCGTGACGAATAGTCAAGCAGCTTTACAGGGTGCTGGCGATGTCTGAAAAATCTGCGCACACGGCTTACCTTATCGTTCAAACAGCGTCACCCTCGCTTTCACGGATAAGCTCATTCACGGTAGCAGCTATGTCTTTGGCATCTGTTTTTCGCAGGAATCCGAATACCATTCTTGCGCCGAGTGCATTTATCGTGACAAAGTTGAAACCTGTCAGTATGCCCAGCGGCGTTATTATGACTGACACTGATTTTACCGAGCTTATCGGCATATAGTCGCTTTTCTGAGAAAAAAAGCCTCCGACTGATGCTATCTCTTTTTTTGTTATCATGAACTTAGCGCAGATAAAGTAATGGGGTATGACGATCGCGGCAATGAGTATAAAAAATCCCCACATACACATTGAAACTATCCTGAGGTACTCCTCGGGCAGAACGGTGACGTACCTGTATATTATTACATTAAGAGCCGTACCTCCTGCCGCAAGCAGCAGGTAAAAGGTTAGCATAGCTCTTTTGGCAGGCAGATACCGTTTCAAATGCCGACCCCTCTTTCTGTGAATAAGTTCAGATGACTGCTCCTGCGTGTCTTGTGACGTGGCATCCCACATTCACCGAAACGGGAAGTCCTGCAATGTGTGTAGGAGCTTCCTCTATATTGACCGCAAGGCAGGTCTGTGTGCCGCCGAAGCCCTGAGGGCCTATACCGAGCTTGTTTATCTTTTCCAGCATCTTTGCTTCAAGTTCAGCATAGAGCGGCTTGGGATTCCTCTGTGAAACAGGGCGGCAGAGTGCTTTCTTTGCGAGATATGCGCACTTTTCAAAGTCACCGCCTATGCCCACTCCTATCACGATGGGAGGACATGGGTTTGAACCTGCAGTGGCACACACGCTCACTACCCAGTCAACTATCTCATCCTGAGTAACGGCGGGTGTCATCATTTTCAGCTGTGACATATTCTCGCTTCCGAAGCCCTTGGGTGCGCAGGTTATCTTTACCTTGTCACCGGGTACTATGCTCAGATGTATCACAGCAGGCGTGTTGTCGCCTGTATTTACTCTTTCAAGGGGGTCTGATACAACTGATTTTCTCAGCAGACCCTCGGTATAGCCTTCGGACACGCCTTTGTTGACAGCGTCATTAAGGTCACCTCCCACAAGGTGTACGTCCTGACCAAGTTCTATGAACACAACAGCCATGCCTGTATCCTGGCATATGGGAAGCTGTTCGGTCTTTGCTGCATCAAGGTTTGCGATGATATCATCGAATACGCCTCTGCCCACAGGTGACTTTTCAAGAGATGCGTTGCATTTTATGCAGTCGCACAGGTCATCGGGCAGTTTCATGTTTGCCTTTATGCAAAGTTCTTTTACTGTTTTAGTGATCTCTGATACATTTAATTCTCTGATACTCATTTTCATTTTCCTTTTACTGTTATTTCACTCGTTTTCCGCCGCATATAACTGCTTTTGGACTGCTCATTATCTCGAACGGGTCTGAATCGAACAGGACAAGATCTGCGCGTTTTCCGACTTCAACAGAGCCTGTGATGTCATCTATCCCTGCGATCTCTGCGGCATTTATAGTCACCGCTTCAAGTGCCTTGTCGTGGGGGAGTCCGTTTTTTATGCATATACCCACTGTTATAAGCAGATATTCTATAGGGGTCTCGCTGTGGTCGGTGCATATGGCAGTTTTTACGCCGTGTGCAGTAAGTATTCCCGCATTTGAGGGTGTTATGTTCGCCATTTCGGGCTTACAGGGGTCACACATCACAGGACCTACAACTGCGCAGGCATTTTCCTTTGCAAGCTCGTCTGCTATAAGGTGACCGTCAGTGCAGTGTATAAGCACATAGTCAAGTCCGAATTCGCGGCTTATGCGAATTGCAGTGAAAATGTCGTCCGCACGGTGACAGTGAAAATGTGCCTTCACCTTGCCTTCAAGAAGCGGTATCAGTGCTTCGTGCTTCATGTCAAGTTCGGGCATACTGTCTTCGTCTGCTTTTTCCTTATCTTCAATATACCGCTGTGTCTTTGACAGCTCTTCTCGCATTATCGAAGCTATAGCCATTCTTGTAAAGGGCGACTCGTCACGGTTCATGTATGTCATCTTAGGGTTCTCACCCAGAGCAAATTTTATACCTATACGTCTGAGACACATATCGTCTATGCGCTTTCCGGCGGTAGAAACGGCAATTATGTCACCTGCTATGGGATTCATAGAACCCGGGGATATCACCACAGTGGTTATGCCTGCGGCCAGAGCCTTATCAAAGCTCGTATCAAAGGGATTCACGGCGTCCATTATGTGAAGCTGAGGCGAACACGGTTCGCTTTCTTCGTTGAAGTCCTCGCTTTCTACGCCTACGCCGTTCGTTGTAAGTCCGAGATGTGTATGTGCGTCGATGAATCCGGGATAAAGCGACGCACCTTCTGCATTTATATCGTCTTTTCCGATATTTTCAGGAGAACCTTCTCCGATGGCAGTTATCACGCCGTTTTCAAAGCCTGCCCAGCCGTTTTCTATTATTTGGCGGGACTTGTTCATGGTGTATATTTTTGCGTTATATATAATCATTTCAGGGTATTCCTTAAAGTCAGTGTTCTGTAGTTTATCTGCCTGTAGAGCCGAATCCGCCCGAACCTCTTTCGGTATCGGAAAGCTCATCAGATTCAGTAACTTCGGGGGTGATAACAGGGGTCACAACAAGCTGTGCTATGCGCTCTCCGTCGGTTATCGTATACGGTTTGTCGGAAGAATTGTGAAGTGCTATGAATATCTCACCGCGATAGTCAAGGTCTATGACACCCACACAGTTTGCAGGTGCGAGTCCATGTTTTGATGCAAGTGAACTTCTTGCATAGGCAAGCAGAACATATCCGCTGTCTGCGGTAAGCTGCACCGCTATTCCCGTAGGCACCTTTGCTGTCTGTCCTGCTTCGATCGTCAGCGGACCCTCCAGACAGGCCGACAGGTCATATCCGGCGCTTTGCGCAGTCATTCTCTGCGGAAGCACTGCATTATCTCTAAGGCGCTTTACTTTAAGCTCCAATCATTTCACTCCTCTGTAATATAGTCCTCTTGTAACGGTACCGCAGTCTGTGAGCTGTCTTCCTTTTCTGAACATTGATACCAGTTCTGCGGTGCGCGAGGGATTTTCGTCAAACAGTTCAAGCTGAAAGAAATCCACTCCCGAAAAGTCGTCCTGCTTGTCTGATATGCTGAGCAGGTCACTGTTCATAAGCTCGGTATATCCCTGAGCCTTTGAGCATTTTATGGGGAAAGCTCTTGCTGTTCTGTCATATACTCTGCCTGTACAGTTCTTACAGCCTACCTGACCGAGTATCGGACAGTTTACGGTAAGCATCAGCGGGAGCCTGCCATAGGCTATGACTCCGCGGGGCATATCTGCGCCAAGCGAATTTATCTGACCTGTTTTCATTTCGGGGGAAAGCACAGCAGTCCTTACACCAAGCTCTTCAAGTATTTCAAGAGAGGCGGTGTTTGCTGTGTTCAGCCCGTGTCCTGCATGAGCAGTCAGCCCGAGACTCCTTGCTATCATGATATGCGCAAAATTTGTACACAGTATATTTTTTATGCCAAGCTGACTGATGTTTTTCAGCTTTTGTATGTCTTTTTCCTCATCAAAGGTGAACCTCGGCATACATATACCCAGCTTTTCGGCGGGGAATATATCAAGTGCCTTTCTTACCTCGGCTATGTCGGGGGGCAGGAATGCAAGCGCTATATTATCGGGATCCAGCTTTGAAAGCTGTGCGGCATTCACTGCGTTTATCCTTATGACGGGAGCGCTGTCGGGAATATGCCTTTTTACTGCGGGGCGCTCTTTTTTCTCGAATGGTATCACCCGTGAAAAATGCTCTTCACGCAGTTTGGTTATTTCGGCGCATATTTTACGTCTTGCCTCACCAAGCATTGAAGGGGCTGCGGAAAGACCCTCGCCTATATCACAGGTCAGTGTTTCAAGTTCATAAAATGTATCACCGAGTTTTGAAAGCTGTCTGCGCACAAGTTCTTCATCGCAAGGGCGGTTGACCGCCTGCTCGGGCGGGTCTGCCGTAAATTCGGCATAAAGCCCGTTTTCATCAAGAGCCGACACCTTCACAGGCTCGCCCTCTTTCACCGTCACGAAAAAGTCGAGTTTCGAGCGTTTGCATTCGTGTCTGTAAAGCTCATGTATCTTAGGGTATGCGGAATTTGCAGCCCTGCTGTCCTCGGCAGTTCGTCTTCCGAACATTCCGCCGCCCCGTTTGTTTTTCAGATATCCGTCGGTAAATCCGCCTCGTGAAAATACCGTTTTCAACAGCTGAGCGTCATATTTCTCTCCGTTCAGCGCTTTTTTTGCACAGTAAGCCGAAAGTGCGGTGTATTCGGGACGTTTCATTCTGCCCTCTATTTTCATTGAGTCAACGCCGGCTTCGGCAAGCTGCGGCAGGTCGGGCAGAACGCTCATATCTTTCAGCGACAGCGCATAGGCCTCCTGCCCTTTTTTTACCGAGCAGGGAAGTCTGCAAGGCTGTGCGCAGGCTCCTCGGTTAGCGCTTCGTCCTCCGACTGCAGCGCTCATAAGGCACTGTCCCGATACCGACATACACAGCGCTCCGTGAACAAAGACTTCTGTTTCCATATCACCGCCCGAAAGTGATGTTATGATATCTTCGGGAAGCTCTCGTGACAGCACTGTCCTTTTGAATCCGAGAGCCGCAGCAAATTCACAGCCTGCTTTTGTGTGAAGCGTCATCTGTGTGGAAGCGTGAAGCTCAAGGTCGGGGCAGCATCGCCTTGCAGCCGCTATAACTGCCAGGTCCTGAGATATCACGGCGTCGGCACCTGCTTCACATATCATTCTCAGCGTGTCTTCAAGTTGGTCTGATTCGCTGTCGAACACCATCGTGTTCACGGCGGCATAGACTTTTATACCGCGCTGATGGCAAAAGCTGACCGTTTCACGAAGCTGCTGTTCATCGAAATTTACAGCGCTTGCTCTCGCACTGAAGCTTTTCAGTCCGAGGTATATTGCATCTGCACCGCTTCTTGCGGCGGCAAGTGCCTGTTCGGGACCTCCCGCAGGTGAAAGTATTTCTGCCATTATTTTCTGTTCGGGGTGTTGTTACCGCCGAAATTCCTTCCGTGTACTATACGCTCTGCGCTGTTGTCCTCTTCAAATGAGGCACGCAGCTTTACCTCGCTCTCAAGCTGTCTTACACGCTCTCTGAGCTTTTCGATCTCCTTGTTGAGTTTATCTACCTCAGCACGGGAAGTATTAGCGTCTTCTGCGTATGCACTTATCTGTGTGCGGATGTTCTGCTCTGTCTGTTTATTCTTTACAAGCTCGTCTATGCATTCGAGCGAGATGATAGCAGCGGCGTCCTGTATGGACAAGGATTTTTTCTGCTCTCTGAGTTTGGCAAAGCGGTCATTTAGTATTCCTGCTATGCGCTCTGTATATTCGGGAGATTCCTCTGTTATCATAGGATAACTTCTTCCGTAGATATTGACTGTCACCTGATTTTTCATAACATTTGATCCTCCGATCGGTGATTCCGCCTGATGCGGATATTTTTTGGTATACACACTTATATTATACAATATTTTTAATGAATTGTAAAGAGTTTTTCGCAATAAACTATTGTTAAAAGGTCAAAAAAATCCCCTGCGGTTTTCACACACAGGGGATAGTTATTCAGTCTTTGTGCATCAGCGCTGCAGCCATACCGTTTATAAGTCCGATAAGAACTCCGCATACCGTCAGGTATACATAAATGCTTATTCCGCACAGCAGTGATATCACGCCGAACAGTATTATGATAGCTGCGGGTGTGCCTATCTGAAATGCTGTCTTGTGCGAAACTGTAAATGGCAGTATATCCGACAGCTTTGCGGTGCGGCTGCCGTGTCTGTCAAACAGTCGGTACAACAGCATGACCGTTATCATAGGCAGTCCGAAAAAGGCTGCCCTTATGATAAGCCCGGACACTTATCAAAGAACTCTTACTCTTACTACGCCGTCGATCTTCTTGATAGCCTCGATGTCAGCAGCGCCGTTTACGTCGAGCATAGTGCAGCTCCAGTCCTTCTTGGACTTGTTTACCATATTCTCGATGTTAGCGCCCTTGTCAGCAACAGCGGTGGTTATCTGAGAGATAAGAGCGGGAACGTTCTTGTGAAGTACGCATACGAGAGCGTCGCCTGTCTTGGGCAGGTCGATATTCGGGAAGTTCACGCTGTTTACGATAGCGCCTTTCTCGATGTAAGCGATAAGCTCGTTAGCTGCCATAACTGCGCAGTTGTCCTCGCTTTCCTCAGTGGAAGCACCAAGGTGGGGGATAGCTACAACGTTCTCAACGCCGATGACCTCGTCGCTGGGGAAGTCAACTACATATCTTGCTACCTTGCCGCTGCCGAGAGCCTCAACGATAGCAGCTCCGTTTACAAGTTCGCCTCTTGCGAAGTTGAGTATACGAACGCCGTCCTTGCAGAGTGCGAGGGTATCCTTGTTGATGGTGTCTTTGGTGTCAGCATTGAACGGCAGGTGCAGCGAGATGAAGTCGCTTTCTGCATATATGTCATTGATGTTGGTCGTTACCTTTACCTGGGGCTTGAGGTTAAGAGCTGCAGTGACCGAAAGGAACGGGTCATAGCCGATAACGTTCATGCCGAGGGAAATAGCGATATTAGCGAGCTTTCCGCCGATAGCGCCGAGACCGATAAGACCAAGGGTCTTGCCTGTTATCTCGATGCCTGCATAGTTTGACTTGCCTTTTTCAACGAGCTTTCCGACCTCGTCGCCCTGACCCTTGAGAGTCTTGGCCCATTCGATAGCCTCGGGTATCTTTCTTGAAGCAAGAAGAAGTCCGCAAACAGCAAGCTCCTTAACTGCGTTAGCGTTTGCACCGGGGGTGTTGAATACAACGATTCCCTGCTCAGCGCACTTGTCAACAGGGATATTGTTAACGCCTGCGCCTGCTCTTGCGATAGCGAGCAGTTCGCTACCGAATTCCATATCGTGCATCTTAGCCGAGCGTACCATTATACCTGTGGGGTTTTCAACAGCATCGCCGATAGTGTACTTATCGTCGAAAATGTCTGTGCCGCAGGCTGCTATCTTATTGAGTGTCTGTATATTGTACATTTTACTTCGTACCTTTCTGATATTATTTTTTCGCTGATGCCTTAATGAAGCATTGCGGGCAATGTCTGCCTTTTGAACTGATAGTTCTGTATACTGTAAAATCGGCAACAGCGCAGACCGTTTCCGCCCTGCGCTATGCTTACTTTTTTACTGTGATCAAGAGTTCTCTTCTTCGAACTTCTTCATGAAAGCGACCAGCTTTTCTACACCTTCGATAGGCATAGCGTTGTAGATCGAAGCTCTCATGCCGCCTACGGTCCTGTGACCCTTGAGATTCTCAAAACCTGCAGCCTTGGACTCGGCAACAAACTTCTTGTCGAGTTCTTCGTTTCCTGTTATGAAAGGAACATTCATGAGCGAACGGTCTTTCTTTTCAACGGTGCCCTTGAACAGCTTGCTCTGATCGAGGAAGTCATAAAGTATCTTAGCCTTCTTCTCGTTGTGAGCCTTCATAGCCTCAAGGCCGCCCATCTTCTTTATCCACTTGAATACCTTGCCGCATACGTAGATACCGTAGCAGGGGGGAGTGTTGTAAAGAGATTCGTTGTCAGCCTGTACCTTCCAGTCCATCATGGTAGGAGTGCACTTGAGAGCGGGGCCGTCAGCGATGAGGTCTTCACGAACGATGATGATCTGTACGCCGGAAGGTCCTACGTTCTTCTGTACGCCGCCGTAGATAACGCCGTACTTGGAAACGTCAACAGGCTCGGAAAGGAAGCATGAGCTTACGTCTGCAACCAGCACATGACCCTTGGTGTTGGGGAGTTCCCAGAACTTTGTGCCGTAAATGGTGTTGTTCTCACAGATGTATACATAGTCAACATCGTCGGGGATATCAAGATCCGAGCAGTCGGGGATATAGGAGAAGGTCTTGTCGGCAGAAGAAGCAACTCTTACTACCTCGCCGTACTTTTCTGCCTCAGCAGCAGCCTTCTTAGCCCACTGACCTGTGATTATGTAAGCAGCTTTGCCGTTCTTCATAAGGTTCATGGGAACGCCTGCGAAAACGAGCGATGCGCCGCCCTGTGCGAAGATGACCTTGTAGTTGTCGGGTATGTTCATAAGATCACGCAGATCCTTCTCAGCGTCCTTGATGATCTCATCATAAACCTTTGAACGATGGCTCATCTCCATTACGGACATGCCGCAGCCCTTATAATCCATCATTTCCTCTGCACACTCTTTCAGAACTTCTTCGGGAAGTACTGCGGGACCTGCGCTGAAGTTGTAAACTCTGCCCATTGTAAAAACCTCCATATAAAATTTTACATAATAGATATAGGATCAGTAATATCCCGATCCGATAATACCATATTATATTATATTACTTTTCAACAGTAAAGTCAATACCTTTTTAGGAAATATATGATATTTTGCTGACAATACTGCCGTAATAGCGTGACCGTCTGAATATGTTGCTGCCGCTGTGCTGCATCAAGCGTGTTCATCGCATGAAAACATATTCGCTGTCTGAGCTGTTTGTAAAACTATGCCGTGATGACAGACCGATCAAATATATCGGTGACGCCTGTAAAGGCGGCATCGCGGGTGTTCAGCCTGCGA
>CADBTD010000217.1 GCA_902797535.1 uncultured Ruminococcus sp.
GTGATGAGAACATCTATAATGAAAAGTATGTCATTTACTTCACGGTAGTCGGTAGCATCAAGAATGCGGTCTTTATACTTTTCGGGTATCTCGACACGTCTTGTAACGAAGGGGTGGAGCTTGATGATAAGCACAGAGCCTTCTTTTTCAAGGAACTCGCCCCATCTGTCGAGGTCGAAGCGGTCGAAGGGGAAATATGCATTGAGAGCGTTTTCTCCTCTGAAAGTAGGTGCATAGAGGTAGACCTTGTTTGCGTTCTTACATTCGGGGAACTGCTCAAGCATTTTTTCGCGGGTAGAACGTTTATATTCCTCATCGAAGAATATATCGGTGCGGGGTATACCCACAGGGTAGAACTTGCTCTCGCTGATAGCGAAGCCTTCTGCGTGGTGTTTTGCGGAGTGTTCAGAGCTCACGGGAACGTGGGTATAGCACTTGTGTACGCGTGTATTGAAGGGGGGCGCACCGAGTTTGCCGATGCGTTCAAAGCCGAGGCTCTTGAATGCACCGCAGGCGTGCCACACCTGTAATATCTTTACGTTTTTGGGGTAATCTACCTTGTATATCTCGGGATAGTAGTCATCTATAAGTATGATGTCCGAAGTAGCGAGGTAATATGCAAACCTTGCCATTTTCCATATAGGACGAGAGGTGGTTATAGACGGCTTGAAGTCAAAGCGTAATTTATACTGTTTATCGAGACCTCTTTCCACCATGCGGTCATGGATGAACTTTTCATTTCCGCCGAGTTCGGCTCTTGAACCGGAAGCGAACAGTATCACGTTGCCCTTATGCTTTGCGAATTTCTGGAAGAATTTATACATGGACTTGAAGCCCCAAAGGCTGAAAGCGTGTACGTTTTTGATAAATTCTTCTTTTTTCTGGGCACGTTTTTTTCTGCGTTTTTCAAAGTAATCGAGGACAGGCACAGGAGGCTTGTACTCAACGGCAAAGTAGAATTCCGACGTATCGAGGTCAGCGCAGGACTCCATAGTAAAGAGGTTGCTGCCGCTTTTTTTCTCGATAAAGTTCCAGGGGTTATGGTGTTCCTTGTCGCATACGCCGTCAGCTTCGGGGGATATGATGCAGGTAAATTCCTTTGTAAGTGCCTGCTTGTCGGTAACGCTGCCCTTTTCGTCATATGACATCTTATAGACAATGCCGCTGCGCTTTACTATCTCGCTTTGTGCTGAGGGCTTGAAGGACATTTCCTTGCGGTGATCCTTATAGCGCTCAAAAATAACAAGGAAGTACTGACCTGTAGGTATAGGCTGTTCGCCCCTTGAACACATGATATTTGTGGTAAGCTCAAACTTGCCGTCCTTTACGTCAAAGTGGTCGGGGTAGAACATCTGCCGGCGGTCTTCCGAAACGAATCTTGCACAGTATTTTTTTCCGCTTTCAGCGCCGACTATCTCGCCGCCGACATGAAGTATAACACGTCGGAATTCTATGCTGTCTATCCTGCCGTAGGGCTGGCCCTTTGAGTCACGTTTTGCTATTGCTTTTCTTCTGTCTTCGATCTCACGTTTTTCTTTTTCTTTTAAAACTTCAAAATCGTAGTACATTTTTCCTCTTTTCACGCCGCAGAAAAAATTTGCGGCATATTACTTTCCCTTAATAAATATCAGTCACCCATTTTGAAGACCACTCTGAGGGTGAAAGTGTTTTTATCTCTTACATCGGCAAAAGCCTTTTCATACTCTTCGAGGGTATAGGTCTGTGTAACAAGACCGCCGAGATCTATCCTGCCGCTTTCAAATTCGGACACAGCCTCTTTCCAGTCGTTTATGCGGCTGTTGAAGCTTGAATTCCATGAGCCTGTTATGTTTATCTGCTTGCGGAGTATTGACCAGTAGGTGTTTTTATCCATTGTCAGGTCACCGTAGGGATTGCCGACGAGGACTATCCTGCCAAGTGCGGCAGTAGCTTTTACAGCGTTGTTTATCGCCTCATTCGAGCCGACTGCTTCGATGGTGACATCAGCGCAGTCACCGAAGATACGCTTTGCGCCCTCAGCTATATCCTCTTTGGAGGTATCTATAGTCTCAAAGCCGAGCTTTGAAGCGTAAGCGAGTTTATCAGCGCTTCTTCCCGCAACGGCAACGTTCTTTCCCGAGCGTGCCTTTGCGAACGAAGCTATCAGTAGTCCGATAGCGCCTGTACCTATAACAAGTACATTGTCGCCCTCAGCCACCTTGCCGAGTTTTACGGCGTGGAGAGATACTGCGGAGGGTTCGCAGAGTGCTGCGTGTTCAAACGGTACACTGTCCGCAAATGGAACGAGGTTCCACACGGGGGCAACGAGGTATTCAGCCATGCCGCCGTCCTGACGGGAACCGAAGTAGCTGTAGGACGAGCACTGTGCCCACTCCTCTTTCTGACACGCCTTGCATTTGCGGCAGGGCAGCATGGGGAATACGCAGGTGCGTCTGCCAAGCAGGCTTTCGTCAACGCCGTCGCCCACAGCGGCTATCTCGCCTGAAAACTCGTGGCCGGGTATAGTCGGGAAGTGGTATGTGCCCGTTACGAAAACACGGGGGATATCACTTGAGCAGATACCGCAGGCTCTGAGCTTTACGAGGACGGTGCCCTCTTTCAGTTCGGGGACATCGACTTCTTCAAGTCTGAGGTCGCCCACGCCCTCAAGAACAAGGGCTTTCATTTTCTTTGGTATGTCGATAAGACTTTTCATTTTATCCTCTTTTCTAAGACAGCGCCGCACTTAGTATGTGCGTATGCTGACAAATCATTTTCTTTCAAAGTAAAATGTTGATCTTTCGTCTTCTAAACCGTCTATTGTGTATGACATAGTGTCACCGTCAAATTTAGCACGGCAGAATTCGAGCTTTTCGGTCATACCCATGAAAGAATAGGTATCGTCATCTATTTTCTTTACGGTAAGATCGAAGCTTGTGTCGCCGAGTTCGGTGCCTTTTACGGTATACACGCAGGTATCGCCGTCTATCTTGTATTCCTCGGACCAGTCGATATCCTTGCCTTTAAGCACGGTGCCGTCAGATATTTCTTCCTTTTTCAGGACCCATGTGCCGTCTATCCCTTTTTCGCCGCATGAAGCGAGAATGCACATCACAGCGGCTGAGCAAAGTACACATAACAGCTTTCTCATAAGTTGCCGTTATCTTTCTCCGAGCAGTGTTCTTACCATAAGAAGGTCACTGTCGGTGGTTATCTTGAAGTTTATGGCGTCGCCCTCGATGATATGTATGGGCTGTCCGTTCATGGTGCATATCTGTGAAGTGCCCGTGATGACTGCCTTCTGTTCGGGGGTGAGGTTTTCCTGCATACGGATAAAGTGTGCAAGCCGGAAGCTGTCGGGTGCCTGACCGCAGAAAAGCTCGCTTCTTGCGGGGATATCGTCAACTATGTCGCCCTTGAACGAGTGGAGTATGGTATCTGCGCAGGGCAGACCGCACACGCAGGCGCCGTATTTTGCGGCGGCATCTATCGAGTCGTTGAGTATTTTTTCTGTAACAAAGGGGCGCACCGCATCGTGGATAACGATAACGTCTTCTTCATGTATGCCGTTATCGGCGGAGATAGCATCGGTAACGCAGCGGATAGAATCCATGCGCTCCTTGCCGCCGCTGATTATGCGGACTCTTTCGGGCTGTGAGATATTTTCTGCGACTTTTTCTTTCAGGTAGTCCTTGAAGTCCTCGCGGCAGGCGATATACACCCTGTCAAAGCGGGGGACTTTCAGCATATTTTTCAATGTGTGGATTATGACGGGA
>CADBTD010000218.1 GCA_902797535.1 uncultured Ruminococcus sp.
CTGCCCTCGGGGAGCACTTCGCCCGTTGCAGGGTCGATTATCTCACACAGGAAATGGTCTTCACAGATGTGCATACCTGCTCTCTCACGACACTCTCCCGAAACACCGGGTCCCCCCAGCTCGCTCATGCCGTAGTTGTCGGTGACGAACATTCCCGTGGTCTTCTCTATGGCGTTTCGCATCTCTATGGTACATCCCTCAGAGCCCAGCAGACCCAGTTTCAGATGTATCTTGTCCAGCACGCCTTTCTCCTTTGCAAGCTCCCCTATGTACTGGGCGTAGGACGGCGTGGCAACAAGAGTATCGGTCCCGAAATCCTGCATGAGCATTATCTGCTTCTCGGTGTTTCCGCTTGAGGACGGCACTATGGTCGCACCCAGCTTCTCCAGTCCGTAATGCAGTCCCAGCGCACCCGTGAACAGCCCGTACCCGAAGCATATCTGCACAAGGCTCGTGTCGTCGGCACCTGCGGCATTTACCAGCCTTGCCACACAGTCGCTCCATGCGTCAAGATCGTTTGCGGTGTAGCCTACCACAGTGGGCTTGCCCGTTGTGCCCGAGGAAGCGTGGAGCCTTACTATCTTCTTCATGGGCACAGCCATCACCCCGAAGGGGTAGTTGTCACGCAGGTCGGCTTTCGTGGTGAACGGTATGCGCTCGATGTCCTTCAGTGACTTTATGTCGTCGGGGCTGATGCCGTTCTCGTCGAACCTCTTGTGGTAAAACGGTGAGTTGTCATAGCAGTACTTCACGAGCTTTTTCAGCTTTGCGAGCTGGTCTGCCTCGATGTCACTGCGGCTCATCATCTGTATGTCCTTCTGAAAAAACATGGTCTTTCACTTCTCCTTTGATGTTTTAAAGCAGTTATATACATATTATACCACTTATCATGAGAAAATGCAACATCTGATTTAATTTTGCGGCATAATTTTATGTTTTAAACTATTGTACACATATGCATTATACCACTATCTATCTGAATTTGCAACATACTTTGGAAAATCTGTGCAGACTGTACAAACTTTTCCGAAAGCAGAAAAATTTCATATTTTACTGTTTACAAACCCTCTGCGATATGCTATAATAACATACGCTGCGGGTCTCCGCGCAAAACGCCGTGAGCAAGCGGCTTAGTCAGGAAAGATATAATGAGAAAATACTTCGACTGCCTGCTGCGTTCGTTTGCTACGGGCATCTGCATAGCGATAGGCGGCATAGTCTATCTCTCATGCCCCAATAAGTACATAGGCGCTGTGCTGTTCGGCACGGGACTGTTCACAGTCCTCACCTTCGGCTTTGACCTCTTCACGGGCAAGGTCGGGTACCTTGTGAACAATAAGCCGTCCTACCTCACAGACCTTGCGGTCATATGGCTGGGAAACCTTATCGGAACGGCATTCACGGGAGTCTGTATCCTGAACACACGTCAGGGTGCGGCCGTCTCGGAAAAGGCATCGGCGCTCTGCGATGTGAAACTCGCTGACAGCCTGCCGAGCCTGTTCATTCTCGCATTCTTCTGCGGAATGCTCATGTTCATCGCCGCAGACGGCTTTAAGCAGATACCTTTCCCCGTGGGAAAGATGCTTGCGGTCTTCCTGCCCGTCACCGTGTTCATACTCAGCGGTTTCGAGCACTGCGTGGCGAATATGTTCTACTTCACCGCCGCCGGAGCATGGTCAGTAAATGCTTTCGGCCGCCTTATTGTGATGACCCTCGGAAACTCCGCAGGCGGTATCCTTATACCACTCCTGCGCAAAGGGCTCACCAAATCAGAATAGCTTGCTTTTTTCATTTTTACTATACTATGTCAAGACGGAAGGCGGCTGCATTGCAGACCGCTGACGTACTTGATCTTCATCGCCAAATGACTCTGTACGAAAGCGTACAGGGTCTTTTTTCTTGCTGTATAGAATAATAACGGCATACCGTGTCCTGCGATATGCCGTATATTTATGCTCACTCGCCGTAGCGCCTGTTTTTGCTGTAGCCCATGTAGTACCTGTGAGCCTCTTCATCATCGGCAGGGGGACATATCCCCTTTTCCACCAGCTTCTCCCTGCGGTCGCCTATGGTCAGCGAACGTATCTTGCGCCTCATGGGAAGTATCTTCGCAGGCGATACCGACAGCATATCTATGCCCATGTCCATGAACACCTCGGTAAGCTCGGCATTCCCCGCAAGCTCGCCGCATATGCCTATCCATTTGCCGTAGCGGTGTATTGCATCAGCTGCGGCTTTTATCATCCTCAGCACCGCCAGATGATGGTTGCGGCAGTACCTCTCAAGGCGCACATCGTTGCGGTCTATGGCAAGCACATACTGCTCAAGGTCGTTGGTGCCCACGTTGAAGAAGTCCACCTCTCTTGCGAGCTCGTCACTCAGCATGACCGCCGCAGGTGTCTCTATCATCACTCCCAGCTCAACGTCCTTCGAGTACTCTATGCCCTCGCTGTCCATCTCCTCCCATACGTCGCATATCATGGCCTTTATGGCGGCTATCTCCTCGGGGTCTACTATCAGCGGGAAGAGTATCGCCAGCCTGCCGTACATCGACGCACGGTAAAGAGCACGCATCTGTGTGCGGAACAGGTCGGGACGCTCAAAGAACAGACGTATCGAGCGCATACCCATTGCAGGGTTCTCCTGCTCCCCCACGATGAAGTCGGGGTTCTTGTCCTCGCCTATGTCAAGGGTGCGCACCACCACACGCTTGCCCTTCATCTTTTCAAGCACTCTGCGGTAGGTGTAGAACTGCAATTCCTCATCGGGGAAGTCGTCGTTTTGCAGGTACAAAAACTCAGACCTCAGCAGTCCTATGCCCCCCGCATCGTTCTCCTCAACGTACTTCAGGTCGGTAAGACCGCTTATGTTGGCGTAGAGGTCTATCTCATACCCGTCAAGGGTGATGTTGCGCCTGCCCCTCAGCCTGCTCAGCAGCTCTCTCTTCCTGCCTTCCTCCTCACGCTTCTCTATCATGCGGCGCTTGGTGGCGTTGTCGGGCTCTATATAAAGTATCCCCGCAAAGCCGTCAACTATCGCCTCACAGCCGTCATACTCCTCGGTCAGACCCTTGCCCAGCCCCGTCAGCGACGGTATGCCCATAGTCCTCGCCAGTATCGACGTGTGCGAGGTCGTTGACCCGTAGCAGGTGCATATCGCCTTTACCCTCGTCTTGTCCACACGGATAGTCTCGGAAGGCTCCAAGTCATAGGAACACAGTATGGTGTTCTTGTCAAACTCCATCTTCTGCTCGGGCTTGTTCTGTATGTGCCTTATCAGCCGCCCCGCTATGTCGAGCACGTCCGCCGTCCTCGCACGGATATAGTCGTCCTCCGCACGCCCGAGACCGCTGGCTATCTCTGCGGCGGCTCTGTGTACCGCATACTCTGCGTTGAGGCTCTCCTCGGTTATCGCACTGACCACCTTCTGCTCAAATCCGTTGTCATCTATGAGCATACGGTGTATGAAGAATATCTCCGCATGGTCCTTGCCTATCTTCGATATCTCACGCTCGTAAAGCTCGTCAAGGTCTTTCTTTGAAAGCTCCTTCGCATAGTGATACCGCTGCAGCTCAAGCTCGGGGTTCTGCACCTTGTGCTTCTTTATGACCAGCTCATCGGGTCGGTAGAACTTTATCTTCCCGAACACTATCCCTCCCGATGCCGCACGTCCTCTTATCCTCTGCATAAATGCTCACCTCTGTTTTTTCGATGTTTTCCGCACCCTTCCTGCCGTATGATATATATGCGGCACAGACAGGCTCTCTTGTAATGATTATATCAGAAATTTATCGTTTCTTCAAGGGGCAGACTGTGCGCTCACGCTCTTGTTTACAGTTTATTAACATACGCAGTAATATTCCCCGTGAACGAGCCATAGTATTCATTGTACACGCTTTTGCAGGCAAAGAAAGGATGCTGATAGAATGCCGTCAGAACTTAAAGAAAGAACACAGCAGGGTCTTACCTCCGCCGAGGCAGAGCAGAGACTCGCACAGAAAACAGCGCACAGCCCCTCAAAACACAGGGTCAGCGCCGCTAAGATCTTCGCAGGTCAGTTCCGTGATGTCATGGTGCTGATGCTCCTTGCGGCGGCGGCAGTGTCGGTGCTCACGGGCAACCGTAAAGACGCCGTCCCCATAATGGTCATAGTCGTGATGAACGCCGCACTGGGCTTTTTTCAGGAGTACCGCTGCGAGAAGACCCTCGAACGCATGGAAGAGCTTGCCGCCCCCGAAGCGAGGGTGTGGAGAAACGGCGAGCTCGTGACCCTGCCTGCCTCACAGGTGGTCACGGGAGATGTGTTCGAGATGCGTGCAGGCGACCGCTTCCCTGCCGACTGCGTAATACTTGAACAGAACAGCCTTGCCTGCGACGAGAGCGCTCTCACGGGTGAGAATATCCCCGTCCCCAAACGTGCCGTCGGCGGCGAGCAGGAGCTCTCAAAGCTCAACCTGCCATACATGGGCTACATGGGCACCTCCGCCGTGAAGGGCACCGCACGGTGCAGAGCAACAGCCGTCGGCTCAGATTCGCAGATGGGCAAGGTATCGGAGATGCTGGGCGGCATAGAGAACGAACAGACCCCCCTGCAAAAGAAACTCGGTGAACTGGGCAAAGCGCTCGCTCTTATCTGCCTTGCCGTCTGCCTGCTGGTGTTTGCCGCAGGTGTCATCAGGGGCGAGAACGTCACGGATATGTTCTTCACTGCCGTGACTATAGCCATAGCCGCTATCCCCGAGGGTCTGCCTGCCGCCGTGACCATAGCTCTCGCCCTTGCGGTAAGGCGTATGCTCAGACAGAACGCCCTTGTCCACAAGCTCCACTCGGTGGAGACCCTCGGCTGTGCGCAGGTCATCTGCACCGACAAGACAGGCACCCTTACCCAAAACCGCATGACTGTATCAAAGATATGCCTCCCCCCTGCTCTCTCGGTCGAACGTGATGTCTCCGACACAGCCGTGAACGCATGGGAGGACACCGCCCTCTCCGAGATGCTCATATGCGCCGCACTCTGCTCCGACGCAAAGAAGACCCGTCAGCCCTGTGACAGCGCCTGCCGCGAACGCCCCCGTCCGCAGTTCGAGGGCGACCCCACCGAAGCGGCTCTGCTCTGCTTCTGCACAAGATGCGGCATAGACCGTGACCTGCTGCTGTATAAGCGCACAGACGTAAGACCCTTTGACAGCTCGGACAAGTATATGTCCGTCACCTGCCGCAGCCGCAGCGGCGTGACCGTCTTCTCAAAGGGCGCTCCCGAGGTCATTATAAATATGTGTACCCACATAAGAGCCTCGGGCATGACGAAAGCTATGGACGACAGCACCGTTATGCAGGCTGTCCGTGCCAACGAGAGCCTTGCGGAGAAAGGCCTGAGAGTGATAGCCTTCTGCGAAAATTCGGGCGCAGGCACAGTGTTCCTCGGTCTTGCCGCACTCGAAGACCCCCTCAGACCTCAGGCGGCAGAGGCTGTGAGAGAATGCCGACGTGCAGGCATCACCGCCGTGATGATAACAGGCGACCACAGGCTCACTGCGGCAGCAGCGGCAAGGGCGGCAGGCATACTCACCCCCGAAAAGAACGTCCTGACAGGTGCTGAGCTTGACAGAATGTCTGACGAACAGCTCTCGGAATGCCTTGACACCACAGCGGTCTACGCAAGGGTCTCCCCTGCCCATAAGCTGAGGATAGTCCGTGCATTCAGGGCACAGGGAAAGGTCACCGCCATGACGGGCGACGGCGTGAACGACGCCCCTGCCGTCAAAGAGGCCGATATAGGGGTCAGCATGGGCATAAGCGGCACCGACGTTACCCGACAGGCGGCAGACACCGTGCTCCTCGATGACAACTTCGCCACTCTTGTCACCGCCGTCCGTGAAGGCCGCACCATCTACTCCAACATACGCAAGTTCGTAAGATACCTCATCGCCTGCAACATCGGCGAGGTGCTGACCATGCTCGGCGCTGTCATCATGGGTATGCCTATGGCGCTCGTCCCCTCACAGCTGCTCCTCGTCAACCTCGTCACAGACGGTCTGCCTGCGGCGGCGCTCTCCGTCGAGCCCCCCGAAAAAGACATCATGCGAAAGCCTCCACGCAGAGAGAACGACAGCTTCTTCTCGGGCGGTCTTCTCACCCGCATGGTCACAAGAGGCGTGCTCATCGCGCTGTGTACCCTCGGGTGCTTTTCGGTGCTGCTCCCTCAGGGCTTGGAAAAAGCACGCACAGGCGCTATGCTCACTCTCGTGCTGTCACAGCTCATACACGTTTTCGAGTGCCGCAGTGAAGACAGACCCATCTACCGCATCCCCCTGAAAGGCTGTCTGCCTGCTCTAGGTGCGGTGCTGTCCTCGGCTGCGTGCGTGGCTCTCTGCTGCGCCCTGCCCGCTCTGAGAAGCATTTTCTCCCTGTCCCTCCCCGATGCAAAAGGCATTGCGGCGGCTGTCATACCGGCAGTCTCAGTTCCCGTGATATCGGCGGTCACGGCTTTTATAAAAGAAGATTAGTGCAGTATGCACAATCAAAGACAGAGCGGTCACGGCTGCTCTGTTATTTTTTACAAATTTCCGTGTGCCGTATTGACAAATAATATTATATGACGTATAATACTATCAGACGCAATGCTATACAACGTATAATATAGAAATCACATATAGTATTATATGTTGACAAAAGCAGGTCACGGGGAGAAGCCTGCTGTATCCGATGGGGAATATGGAAAAGATCGGAGTAAAAGGATCATGAAAAAAAATCAGATGAGTGTAAAAAAATGTGTGCTCGGCATAGCAGCAGGGATAGCGGTATTTATATTCGTATATGCGATAGCCGAAAGCCTGTTCGGGAAGATCGCAGGAAAAAGCACAGCCGAAGTCCTTGCAGGCGTTGTGCAGGCTGCGGCACTTGCGGCAGTGATGATGCTTTTCGGCAGAAAAGACATACTTGTGCCCTCTTCTTCGGACAGCTTTGCAGGCGGTCTCAGAACAGGCAGCGTGTTCTTTCTTATATCCGCAGGCGCACTTGTGATAAATACGGTGACAGGCATAAGGGATATCGGCACTCCCGGGGTCGGTATGTACGACACCGTCATGTGGGCGCTCTCCTATCTGCTGTCGGCAGGCATATGTGAAGAATTTCTTTG
Organism: uncultured Ruminococcus sp.; assembly: GCA_902797535.1. Classification (GTDB taxonomy): domain Bacteria; phylum Bacillota; class Clostridia; order Oscillospirales; family Ruminococcaceae; genus YE71. Next base: position 7,138 of record CADBTD010000218.1, read on the forward strand.
CAGAGGCATTATGATGAACTTCATACGCAGCACCTTCGGGAAGAACGACCGCAGGAGCCTTGTGATGTCGATGACGCTTTCAAGCGCCATATTCGGTATGCTCCACCTTCTCAACCTCACCAAAGGCGATGTCATAGGCACTTTCGGTCAGGTGATATATGCATCGGGCATAGGTTTTTACCTTGCGGCAGTTTACGCCCGCACCAACAACCTCCCGTTCAACGCCTTCCTGCATTTTCTCTTCGATGTGGGCATGACGCTCTACGATGAGATATTCGTGGGAGCAAAAGAGTCCGTGACAGGCTCGGGCAAGGAACCCGGCTTTGCGTTCCTGTCCGCAGGGATATTCATTGCAGGCGTTTCACTGGGGCTTTTCCTTATAAGAAAGAAAAAGTCGGACATATGCCTCGGATATCACGCCGAAGCAGTCACAGCCTGACATGGGAGAGCAGGCAGACACCGTGCTGTATACTATGGGGAATACAGAAAAGGAAAGAAGTAAAAGGATCATGAAAAAGGTTTTGAGAATAACGGGAAAAATACTTGGGATAACAGCGGCGGCACTCGCAGTCCTGACAATGATACTGATGTTAGTACGGTTTATTGGACAGAAAATGCTTGACCGCACCCCGAAAGGAGGGATAAACGAATCGGGATACGCAGATATAAACGGCACGAAGATGTGGATAAACATCTACGGGCAGGACAAGGACAATCCCGTAATGCTGTATCTTCACGGCGGCCCGGGGTTCGCTACGAGCGGCTTTGACTATCCGATACTGAGAAAGCTCTCGGCAGATTACACGGTGGTCAACTGGGATCAGAGAGGTGCGGGAAAAAGTCAGATAAACTACCCCTACGACGGAGAACTGACGAGCGATCTGCTCCGTGAAGACCTGCTCGAAACTGTGGAATACATCCTTGACCGCACGGGAAAGGAAAAGCTGACTATCCTCGGGTCGTCCTGGGGAACGCTTTACGGCGGCGACTTTGCACTTGAACACCCCGAGCTTGTGGAATGCTTTATCGGCACGAGCCAGGTCGTAGACTATCAGGACATATATACCGGCCTGAAAACACACGCACTTGAATGGACAAAAGACTGCGAGGAGGACAGACAGCGTGTGCTGAACTATGACCCCGAGGATTTTTCCGATGAGAACATGAAGCTCTGCCATGACCTCAGAAAAAAATACTGTGTGAGCGACAACTTCTTCAAGGACAGCGATTTCGATGTTATCGCAGCGATGTTCTTTGACCCCTACTATTCGCTTTCCGAAACATTCAAGCTCGTAAAGTCACTTTCATCGAGCAGCCTGGGCGAACAGTATGATGCCTTTATGTATACCGAAAAGAACGGCAGAAAAGTGCTGAACGAAAACGGCCTGCAGGACTTCTCCCTCAAAGGCAGAACGGATTACAAGATGCCCGTATTTATCCGCACGGGCAGGTA
>CADBTD010000219.1 GCA_902797535.1 uncultured Ruminococcus sp.
AGGTGTACAAATGATGAATATTTTGAAAAAGCTCTGTTATTTGTTCGCGCTGGAAAGGAGGACGATCCCCGTCCTCAGCTGCTCGGTAAGGCGGCGGCGACAGCTGATGAGCTTACCGCCCGCAGCACAAGGAAAAAGCGCGGCATCAGACTTCCTCTGATGCTGACGGCGGCGGCAGTGTTTACAGCGGCGGCAGTCTGCGTGATAGTTTTTTCGTGACAGTAGACCGTGTCTGAACTTTTGCCGCACGGTATCTTTACTTTTTCTGAATTATATGGTATAATCAATACGGCAAGTTTTTGCTTGCCGCCGATTTCCACGAAAGCAGGACTTTGAATAAAATGATGACCTATCAGACAGGAAAGGTTTTGAAATAATGGCAAGAGATTACAATAAAGACAGCGATAAAAGGTCAAAAAACAGCGAGGACAGTGAGCAGACTCTCATATGCGGCAGAAATGCTGTGACCGAGGCGCTCAAGTCGGGCAGGAATATAGACCTTCTGTTCGTTAATAAGAACGCAGGCGGCTCAATAAACAGGATATGCGCTATGGCATCGGAAAAGGGCATACCCATAAAGCAGGTGGACGACCGCAAGCTGGACCATATGTGCAACGGTGCGGCGCATCAGGGCTGTGCGGCAATGCTCGGATATGCCGAGTATTACAGCATAGAGGATATACTTGAAACTGCCCGTGAAAAGGGTGAAGACCCGTTTATAATAATCTGCGATGAGATAGAAGATCCCCACAACCTCGGTGCGATACTGCGTACCGCCGAGGCGGCGGGAGTACACGGCGTGATAATACCAAAGAGAAGAAGCGCCTCGCTCAACTACACCGTACACAAGACATCGGCAGGTGCGGCAAGCTGGATAAAGACCGCCCGTGTGCCGAATCTTGCGGCGGCGGTAAAGGAACTTAAAGACAACGGCGTGTGGATATACGGCACCGATATGTCGGGTGAAAGCATATACTCCACCGACCTGAAAGGCGGCATAGCCTTTATAATCGGCTCTGAGGGCTTCGGTATGGGAAGACTTATGCGTGAAAGCTGTGATTTTCTTGTCAGTCTGCCCATGTACGGCGAGGTGAATTCCCTCAATGCATCTGTTGCCGCAGGTATCTGTATGTACGAAGCGGTGCGTCAGAGAAAGATCACAAAGTAAGAAAGCGTGGTGAACAGCTGAAATGTCAGACCGAGGAAATTTTTCGCTGGACGACATACTTAATGAATACTCGGGCAAAAAAAACTCAGCAGGTCAGTCTGACCCTTCGGTGAGCTTTGTCAGCAAAAACGACAGAAAAAATGCTGTGACGGAAAGCCGCAGTGAAGATATCTCCGAAGAAAAGCCTGCGGCTGAGCAAAAGACCGCAGAGCGTGTAAAGCGTTTTGAGGTGCATATCCCCGAAGACGGCGAACTTCCGCCTGTGCCCGAAGAGTCTTCAGAGGATACTGTCCCCTATGACGACATTGCCGATGACGGCTATGATGATACATATGACAACGGCTATTACGGCGCCGAAGAACAGACGGCGGACTATCCCGAGGAATATTATCAGTCGGGATACGATGAAGAGCCGTATGAGGATATCCCCGATGAGGACACTCGGCAGGTCTCCGAGGAGGAGCTTGCCGCTCTCTACGAAAACAGCGAGCCTGTGGAAAAATACGTCCGCAGAAAGCGCAACAGAGGCGGCGGCTTTACCATGCGCACATCCGATGACGATGACCCGGGAAAGCAGAAGAGCGTTCAGCGTGAATATCAGCGCAGAGGTGAGGAGTCTGTTATTCGTGAGCAGATAACCCGCCTTAAAGAGAATCTTACGGTAAGGGCGGCAGTGCTGCTTTTCTGTTCGGTGTTCAGTCTTCTGATAACTGCAGGAAATGACCTGGGACTTCCCATGGCGGCTGTATTTGACAGGACGGTAAGCCCATCGGCCTATGTGTTTACAAATACAATGCTCGGACTTGTCGCTATAGCATTTTCATACAACATGGTATTCATGGGCATAAAGGGCATCATAAAACGTTCGCCCGACGGAGATACTGCGGCGGCGATGAACATTCTTGCCGCACTTATTGCTGGTATAGTCACGCTTTTCAAGCCCGAGCCCGTAAAACAGTCATACTTCCACATATATATGCCTGCGGCGCTGATAATGCTGCTTCTGAACACTTTGGGAAAGCTGAGTGCCGCAAGAAGGACACTCAGGAATTTCGAGTTTGTTTCGCATACCGATTCATTTGCGGCCATACAGCAGGCAGATGACCCCCGCACAGCCGAAAGGCTCACAGGCGGAAAGTCAGCGGACCTTGCCTTCATGCGCAGAAGTGATTTTGTAAAGGACTTCATGAAAAACAGCTACTCATCTGATATGAGTGACCTTTATGCGGAAAAGACCTCGCTTCTAATACTTGCAGCGGCGCTTGCTGTGGGTGTGCTCTCATTTATATTTGACAGGAACGCATCTGTTTTCCGCGACAAGCTGTATGTATTCTTTGCAGCGATGTCCGGCACTATATCGCTTTGCTCACCCATAGCACTGACTCTGACGGCTAACCGTCCCCTTGCAAAGGCAAGCAGGAAAGCCCTTGAAAATTCAGCGGTGCTTCTCGGATATTCATCTGTTGAGGAGCACGCAGATGTGACCTCTGCGGCGGCGGACATCACCGAGCTTTTCCCCACAGGAACAGTCAGCTTTGCGAATCTCAAGGTGCTCGGTCCTCTCATGATAGACAAAGCGGTAGTATACGG
>CADBTD010000220.1 GCA_902797535.1 uncultured Ruminococcus sp.
ACCCTCTTTATCGAGGATCTTGCCTATGGCACAAGAGTATACGGACTGCTTTCCGAAGATATGCTTTCGGACGACAGCCGCATATATATCAGGCTTACAGGAGAAAGCGGAGAATACCTCTTTGAGGCGTTCCCTATTGCCGAATCTGCCGAGCTTGAAAAACAGGGTATAAAGGATATCCCCGCAGACAAGGGCTTTTCGATGTTCCTTGATACATCGCTTCTGTCCGAGGGGGTATACGATGTTGAAGTATTGACTTCAAGCCCGGAAAAAACTATGGCAACAGGTGTGCTTGCAGAATATACGCACACTATGGAAAAACAGGAGGAAAATGAAAATGAAAACAACAACGATTAAGAAACTCGCAGCTGTATCCGCAGCTATCATCTGCCTCGCTTCATGCGGTAAGGTAGACGATATCACCCCCAAGGAAGGCAAGGCAACTCTTACCACCACCACTACTGCTGCTGTTGAGGAGACCACTACTGCAGAGACCGAGGCAGAGCCCAATGAACTTGAAGAAAATGCTGACGAGTCTTCCAAGGAAGATGAAAAATCAGAAGAAACCAAAAAGAATGATAAGAAAAAGGTAACTACAGCTAAGAAGGCTGAAACTACTACCGCTAAGAAGGCAGCCACCACCACCAGCGCAGCTAAGAAGGCAGCAGCTACTACTACAACCAAGAAGGCTGCCGCTACCACCACAACTAAGGCAACAACTACCACCACTACAACTACCACTACTACATCAGCCACCACACCTGCTCCCGAGCCCGAGCCGCAGCCCGGACAGTCCTGCACTGATTTCGTTGACGGCTGCCGTATAGTTTACAATGGTTATGAATTCGGCATAGGCGACGGTATCGACGGTGTATCCCCCAATCTTGGCGAACAGATCGCTCCTTCCGAGGAAATGCAGAGCTGTCAGGACGGCCACACCTCAACTGTATATCACTTCAGCGGTATGGACGTAAGCGCTTATAACGGCATTATCTATGAAGTTCATTTTGATGCTGCTTACAATACTACCGGCGCAAATATCCGCCTCAAGGCAGGTCCCGGACTCGGAAGCAGCGCAGATGACATTACCGCAGCATTCGGAAGTGAATTCGGTTTCTCGGGCGGCGGAGATTTCTTCAGCTATGATTCCAACGGCTATCATCTCCAGATGAACCTTGACGGAAGCGGCGTATACTTCCTGCTTCTCCAGTGCCCTGCACTCGGCTAAATCGCTGAAAACCTAAACAAAACATAAAAACAAACACCGCAGCTCATTTCAGTTGAACTGCGGTGTATTTTTTTGCTTTTCAGATCTGTCAGTCAGCCATTTTTCTCATTATGGCCGCTGCGTCATCTACTGTTGCAAGTATAAGATCAAGCTTTTCCTGAGGCATCTCATTCAGGGGATCAGCGAATTTCTCGCCCCTTTCGAGCATACGCTCTATCATTTCTTCGCCCTGCTGTGTCACAGAGATAAGCACGCTTCTTTCGTCCTTCTTTGAACGTGTACGGCAAAGCAGTCCGTCATGCTCGAGCTTTTTGCAGAGCGTAGAAGCATTTGAATGTGTGATGTTGAAATAGTTGCTCAGATCGCCTACAGAAAGACTGCCCTCTGAACGGATAAGAAACAGCATCATGGTCTGAAAGGCTGTAAGCCCCTCTTCCTTGCACATTGTCTCTATTACCTTGTAAAGTGAGTATTTAAGATCAAAGTATGACTTGCACAGACTTGAAAGATAATTCTCTGTTATCATGCTGTCTCACGCTCCCAAAAATTTGTACTAAATTAATTGTATTATATCATATTTTTTGGAAAAAATCAAGCTTTTTTCCAAAAAAAGACCTGCCCTTTTTTACAGGACAGGCCATTTTTCTTAAACGATCACGCCAGACCTTTTGACTCTATAAAGTCGTAAAGGCTCTTTTTACCGTCCTTCATCTTCTTTGTCCTTACCTCGAAAAGTATCATGGTAAGTATAGAGAATACAACTATCATTATGCACATAACTATGCAGCACGGAACGATGCTTCCCTTGCCTGCGATCGCACTTCTGAATGCATCGACCGTATATGTGAACGGTACCCATGCGTGGATCGTGCTTACGAAGTCGCCCGATATCTCAACAGGATATGTTCCTGCCGAACCTGCAAGCTGTACGACCATGAATATCAGCATGATAAACGAACCTACCTTGCCCATAGCTACATTCATGAAGTACTGTATCGACATGAACGCCAGTGATGCAAGACACGCAACTATTATAGTCCTGCCCCAGCTTGCGGGAGTAAATCCGCAGGCTACATGAAGCACCAGGAGCATTACCGCCGCCATAAGCTGTGTCAGCAGATGCAGTACAGATGCCTTTGATGCCCACCACGCAAAGCCGTTCTTCAGCTCGCCGTGTGCCTTTGTAAGAGGATACATTATGCAGAATGCAAGTGTACCTACCCAAAGACCTACAGACATCATGTAAGGTGCCATACCATGACCGTTGTCAGGGACGTGACTAAGCTCTGTCTTGTCTGTTGAAACAGGTGCCGAGAACATATCATAGGTCTGTTCGTCAGTGTGTATGCCGTTTATCTTTTCTGCACCGTCTGAAAGCGCTGTGCCTAAAGTGTCTGCACCGTCATGTGCCTTTGTAAGACCGTCGCCCAGCTTTTCGCTGCCGTCATACAGCTTATCAGCGCCGTCCGATATCTTCTCCGCGCCGTCAAGCAGCTGCTCAGCACCGCTGTTGAGTTTATCATTGTTGCTTACAAGCTGCTGTGTGCCTGCATAAAGCTCTGCTGCTCCGCTTGACAGCTGTGAAGCACCGCTTCCGAGTGCGCTGTCAAGTGTGCCTATCCCATTTGCCAGGTCCCCTGCACCCTTCACAAGTGCGTCAGAATTGCTCTTCAGCGTGTCAAGCCCTGCGCCTATCTGTGATGCGCCATCAGTGTATGAAAGTATTCCGTCCCTGAGTGCCGCAGCCCCCTGCGAAAGCTGTCCCGAGCCTTCTGTAAGAGCGTTTGCAAGAGTTCCTATGCCGGCGTCTATCTGCGCAGCACCGCCGTTGAGTGCCGCCGAATTTCCATTCAATGTGCCAAGACCGCTGTCAAGCGCCGCAACTCCTGCAGTATATGTCTGTGTGCCGTCAGAAAGCACCTGCGCTCCCTGTGAAAGCTGAGCCAGACCGCCGTCGAGCTGCCTCATAGCAGGTATCATCTGCCCGTCAAGAGCAGTCTGTACGCCCTGCAGCCCTGTCTGCATAGCAATGATAGCCGCCTTTGACGAAGGCAGTACAACGTCTGCACCTGCCGCTATCTGCGCAACCGATGATTTCAGTGTGCCTATGCTCTGAGCAGTATCACCCAGCGCACCAAGCTGTCCTGCCGCCTGCTGCATAGCTGTGAGCTGTGTTCCTATGTCGGATATGTCACCGCCTGCCGACTGCGCAGAGGCAGCTATGCTCTGAAGCTCTCCTGCCAGCGCCAGATAATTCTGATCTGCCATGAGCGATGGGTCATTTACCGCCATCTGCTGCATATATCTCTGTGCCGACGCAAGACTTCCGCCTATGCTCTGAAGCTCTGCACCTGCTGCCTGAGCGTCACCGCCTATGTTCTGCGCGGGTACTGTTATTCCCTGTGCCGCAGTGCTGAGGTCGGGCACTTCTATTGCCGAAACACTGCTGTTGAGCGCTGTAATTCCGTTATGAAGACTGTCACAGCCGTTCATCAGCGCTTCAAGCTGTGCCGCACTTTCAGGTGAAAGACTCTGCGCAAGCTGAGATGACATTGTATCCATGCCCCTTAACAGCATTCCCGAGCCGTAAGCAAGCTGCTGTGAGCCGCTTACCAGCTGAGCCGCACCGTCTGCCAGCGCTTCACTGTTTTCATTCAGCATATCCGCACCGGCCGCCGCCTGCGCAACTCCCGCTGTGTACTCTCTTATGCCGTTTTTCAGGCTGCCCGAGCCGTCTGAAAGCTGTCCAACGCCTTCGCCTGCCGCCTGTGAAAGCTGCTGTGTGCCCTCCGCAAGCTGCTCTGCACCGCTCTGCAATGCTTCGTTGCTGCCGTTCAACTGCTCAGCACCCGATGCCGCCTGTGCAACTCCGTCAGTGTATGTCTTTATACCTGCCGAAAGCTTGCCCGATCCTTCCTTTAGCTGTGATGTGCCGCTTGATGCTGAACCTGTCAGCGTACTTGCACCGTCACTCAGCTTCTTTGCACCGTCATTTACCTTGCTGACACCGTCAGTATAATCACTTATCCCGTTTTTCAGCGTTTCGGTGCCGTCAACAAATTCCACCGAACTCTCTGCAAGAGTTTTCAGATTGTCCGTTATCTGTGTGTTTCCGTCAGCTATCTGGTCTATGCCCGACTCAAGCTGCCCGGTGCCGTCAGAAGCCTCTGTCAGCTTTTCGCCAAGCCCCGAAAGCTCCTCGAATACCGTCTCCGAATATGTCTTTGTTATTTCCTCACTGACACTTGTCTGTATCTTCGCAAGTGCCGTATCGCTCAGCTTGCTCGCTATGTAGTTCTTTCCGGGATTGGTCTCGTACTTCAGCTGCATCTTCTGCGGCTGCTTGTCAAGCAATGTTGCCGCATTTTCCGAAAAGCTCTGGGGTATCGTTACCACCATGTAGTATGTTCCGTTCTCAAGCCCTCTCTCAGCTGCGTCCTGATCAACAAAGTTGAACTGCAGTGACTGATTTTCCTTGAGATTCTTCACAAGCTCATCGCCTACGTTTATCCACTTGCCGTTGTAGTTGTAGGACTTATCCTGATTTACCACAGCAACAGGCAGTTTGTCAAGATTTCCGTAAGGATCCCACATAGATGCCAGAAACAGCCCCGAATATATCGTGGGTATCGCGATTATCGCAGTCAGCACCAGTATCATCAGCGGATTCTTGAATATAGACTTCCACTCTGCTTTGATCATCATTCATCTCTCCCTTTCTCGATATTTTTAAATCATAATATATTTAAAGTATATATATTATAAACCATGTATTTTGTATTGTCAATATATTTTTGGACACTTTCTCTGTTTTGTCCAAAAATCTTTCGGCAAAAAACGCCCCGGAGATCTCTCTCCGGGGCGCATCTCACTTTAGCCGCATCCGCAGCCGTTGCCACAGCCGCAGCCGTTGTTTCCACAGCCGCAGTTTCCGCAGCCGCAGTTTCCGCCGCAGCATACTACTAACAGAATGAGAATGATTATCCACCAGTTGTTGTTATACATAACGTTTCTCCTTGCATGATTTATTTGAGCTGCCCTTTGAGCAATGCTCATATTACAGATTATGCAAAAGAGTTTTATGTGTTACTGTATGTGTCTTTCTGTTCCCTTTCCCAGCTTGAATGAATAAATGTAGCATGATCTTACGGGCAGCGGCAGTATCAGGTCAAGCGCCGCCTTGTAAAGCTCAAGCTGTACATCATAGCGCTTTTCTTCGCTTTCATCCGCAAAACCGTCGGTCTTATAGTCCACCAGCACATAGCCGTCCCCCTCACGGAAAATGCAGTCACATATTCCCTGAAGCATACCGTCCTCTGCTATGTATTTGCTGAACTTTTTGTCAATGCCTGCGTCCTGAGCACTCACCATGAAGCTCCGCTCACGCTGCAGCGGCTCGGGCGACTGCTTCATGCGCTGATAAAGCTCTCCCTTGAAGAACTTCTGCACCGCACTCACATATACGCCCTGAGCTTCCTTGTCGCTCATCCTGCCGCTTGACCTCAGCCTTTCAAGCTCATCCTTTACGCTTTGCTCAGCCCTGTCATAATCAGCAAGCTCCATGAAAAGATGCGTATATGTTCCTCTCTGCGCCGCCGTAAGCCTGTCTGCCTCTTCTTTCAGCGTACC
>CADBTD010000221.1 GCA_902797535.1 uncultured Ruminococcus sp.
AGGTTTCGCAGGCATGAGATACTCCATCTCCAACACTGCTGAGTACGGTGACTATGTAACAGGTCCCAAGATCATCACCGAGGATACCAAGAAGGCTATGAAGCAGGTACTCAAGGACATCCAGGACGGTTCCTTTGCAAAGCAGTTCCTCGTAGATATGTCCCCTGCAGGCGCTATGGTACACTTCAAGGCTATGAGAAAGCTCGCTGCTGAGCATCCTTCCGAGAAGGTCGGCGAGGAGATCAGAAAGCTCTACAGCTGGAGCGACGAGGACAAGCTCATAAACAACTGATAATTGTTACAGCTTAGCTGTAATGATCATATTTCGGCTGAAGACTGCCCCTTTCTGTGTAATGCAGAAAGGGGCAGTTCGTTTTAGTCAGCACTTTTCGGATAAAAAATGCGGCAGTATGACGACCGCCGCACCTGTAAAACTTATCTCGGAAGAAACTGTCCGAAGCACACATATGCCTGTCTGTCAGCCGATATCGGATCGGGATACTGACCAACAGTCCCATCCTTTCCACGCCACTGTATGAACCATTCACACGAGTTGGGATGATCCTCCATATAGTCATCACTGAACACAACTAAGATCACCGTTCCGCCCGCAACACCGCAGTCCTCAAGAGATGCCGCTATGCACGCATCACCATCTGCTGAAGCAGTATCGATAAGATCAAAGCCCTCGGGCGAAGCGCACTTGACAAAATCTCCGTCAGCCATTACCTGCGGGATCTTTCTGCCCTTGGTTTCCTGATCGGCAAAGTATTCCGCCGACGCGTTGAAGGCTGTCTTAGCATATAAGTTTGCAGCAAGCAATACCTCTGACCTGTTCATGCCCGCTGTAGGGTCAATTTCCTCACGTTCGGGTATATAGCAGCTGCGCCATTCTGCAAGGCTCTCCGTATCAGCTGTGAGCGGATTCGGATACTGCCCTGTCACACCGTTTTCGTCCTTGTACTGAACAAATATCCTGCTCCATATGCTCGTATCCTCATAAGCGCTCATGCTTTGTTCCGATACACCCACATATACAGTACCGTGATCTATGCCGCTTTCTTCTTTGAATACCTTATACAGCATACTGTCGCCCTCTGCGGTATACTCCATACCCTCAGCAAGAGATATACCCTCGCCGTTTGCCTCGGCAAAATATCCCGCGGAGATCAGGCTTTCCGGGTCTTCACCCATAGTTTCCTTATCCGCAAAAAACTCCGCCACCGCATTATAACCGATCTTTGCAGCTTTATTAGCATTTTCTAACGCAGTATTTTCAGCATACTTCTTTGAAGCATCATCCATTTCCTCTTCGGTCATTTCAGCCTTCTGAAGTTCAACATCCGTCAGCATGACTCCTGCTTCTCCGCCGATATACCATCCGCTGCCCTCAGCGACATAGCCTGTTCCGTTTTCAGCCCAGGTCAGCGAGAACTGCGTGTATAAGCTGTTCCCGTCCTTCTGACAGCCCGAAAGTATCGCATATACCTTGGCACCGCCGTATACTTCGGGCGTGAGTTCATTTTCACGGGCCTGCGATATCACCATATCGTAAGCAAGACTTTCCCTGATATCGGATATTTTCAGCCAGTCACCGCCGATGCCCTCAGCCGCTTTCCTTACAAATCCATAATAGCTGTCAAAACTGTCATATTCCGAGGGAAATCTTTCGGCATCACTGTAGTTTTCATAAAGATATTCATCTATAAAGTCAGCCGCAAAGGTATAAACATCATTCTTCACACAGTATTCCGTGTCCTCAAATGTGACCGAATACTTCTCATAAAAATCCTTCATGCCATCATCATCCAGTATACTGCCTAAGGAATATGACGAGATGTATTTTTCGGGATCCTGTTCGACAGACGCATCGAACTGTTCGATCGCCTTTGCCGCTATCGGTGCAAATTCCTCTGCTGTCGGGGTGTGATCAAGCTTCAGACCGCTGTCCACTATCTCTATCTCAAAGCCTGATGCCTTTTCGGCTGACGTTTCACTTACAGTTTCCTCGGTATTTACCACCGATGCCTTCTTTTCATCATTTTTCCTGTCATCTGCTGATGTATCACCGCAGCCTGCCGCCGAAAGCGCCATGACTGCCGTAAGCATCAAAGCAATTTTTCTTTTCATCTTTCCATCTCCTAAAAAAATACAGAGACAGCACTTATTTACTGTCTCTGTTAATTATACACTTAATAATCGGAATTGTCAACAAGCTCTCCGTCAACGTAAACACAAGCAATGCCATTTTGATCATATCTGGTCTCTGTTATGTGTTTATCCAGATATCCCAGTGAATCCAGTTCTTTTTCAAGCTCACTGCCCAGTTCTTCTTTCACATAAAAGCTCTTATTATATAACCAGGCGCGAGAATGTTCGTGATCAGCGTGATAGCTGCCTGCCTTATAAGGTTCATCAATACTGAGCATACAATAATTGTTACTGTTACTGTTGTATATATGAGAATCCGAAAACAGATCACTCATGCACTCAGCAACGCTTCCTCTGCTCTTTTTGAAGTACTTGACGTATACATCATTGATCTCACGAAACTGTTCGTCCGTAAGATCTGACCTGACCATATTCTTATCGGACGTATCATCATTAGAGCTATAATCCACTGTTCTGTATCCGTTTTCCAAATAGCCGTTGTCTTCAAGTGATATATCCAGAATATAACCCGACATATCAGTCTTCGGGAGATACTTTGCTGTGCTGAATCCGTCTGTTGCATATGCAGCTGCCACAAATATCAGGAATGCTGCTGTGGTGAGCACATACTTTCCGAGCCAAGCCATAAAGCTCTTTACGCCTATCTTTGCACGGCTTATAACTATATTTATCACCAGGTATATCACTATCACCATGATAAGTCCGTAGGACAGGTTTATTTCAGTGAGAACGAATGCCAGATATACGGTGAATACGCCCAGTGCCATAACTATCTCAAAGAACAGTCTGCTGTATATAGGTGTTCCTACCGAACGTGCATCACGCTTTCTGTAGATAAAATAGCTGAGAAGCATTACTGCTGCGGATATGAGCACATTGATCGTCATTATAGTAAAACTACTAACAGTGGATCCATCACATATATTTTCCACTGCATAGACTACCGAATATGTCCACAGTCCGAGTATTTTGCCGGGGTCAAATACGTTACCGCCGCAGATCTCCCATATAAAATTCCACATCATAGTCGGTATGATAGACAGACAGCCCACAAGTATCACCGAGAAGTATATGCTTTCAGCAAGTGCTCCGCAGCAGCATACTGTAAATACCGCTACAGCGTCGGTGAACATCGCAGCCGCAAAAATGCACAGCATACCGGCAGCATTCTCTTTGGTATTGACTGCATTTTCTGCCATGCATCTGAGTGTCATGATAAGTGCGGAACTTCCCATAAACACAAATGAAGGTATTATGTGCATATATGCAAGTGCCAGCAGCTTTGACATGAATCTCTGCAGTGAGCTCATAGGCAGCGAATGCTGAACATCACAGTGCTGTATGCTGTTCATATCCCTGAATACCAGTACCGCTGCTATAAGACCTATAGGCACCGATGCACAGAACAATAACATTGCCATGGGCGACCTCTCAAAATTCACAGCGTCAAATTGTCCATTATATTCAGTATAGGTCGAAAAACTTCCCGTGCATATATATAACAGTGCGCCCAGCCCAAGCAGGATATATGTTATTATACTTACCTTTTTGTGAGTACGCACCTCGGCAAGCGCCGCTTTATTTATCTTCTGAAATGATCCCGCTGCCATATCCTCTCGCCTCCAGTTCGTAAATGAATATCTCCTCCAGCGTAAGCGGTATTACCTCGGTAACTTCTGTCTTTAACACCGACAGCTTACGCATTATCTCTTCCTCTGTTCCCTTTATAACAGCCTGAGAAACACTTCCCATACTGCTGTACTGCATTACTTCCACATCTACAGTCTCAAGTTCGTCCCTGCCTACGGGCACGTCTTTTCTTACCAGCTGTACCTTATGGAAACCGCCTTTTATCTCATCTATCTCATCTGCAAATAACAGCTTGCCCTTGTGTATCAGCATAGCCCTGTCACAAAGCTCATTTATCTCAGCTACATTGTGGCTCGATACAATAAGTGTGGCTTCACGGTCTATCATCTCATCCACTATAATGTTCTTTACCAGCTTTCTCATAGCGGGGTCAAGTCCGTCAAATGCCTCATCAAGCATAAGATACTGCGTCATGCAGGAAAGTCCGATTATGACTACAGCCTGACGCTTCATACCCTTAGAAAACTCACTCAGACGCTTATTGAGCGGCAGCGACAGCTTTTTGTTGAGCCTGTCGAACACCTCATCAGAAAAAGTGGGGTAATACGCCTTGTAGTACTTTCTCAGTCCGTCAAGAGTAAATGCGCCGTACTGCACAGTCTCATCATTTACAAAAAATATCTTTTCTTTTACTTCAGGGTCGTTGTAGACTTCTTTACCGTCTATCTTTATGCTGCCCTCATCAGTGTTGTAAACACCGCACATCATTCTCATAAGAGTTGATTTTCCTGCTCCGTTTGAACCAAGGAAACCATAGATGCAGCCGTCAGGTATCGTGATGCTTATATCATCGAGCGCCTTGAACTCTGTACCGCCCTTTCCGAGCCCCTTCTGACGGAAAACCATCGAAACTTTTTCTATTTCTATCATTATCCGTTCTCTCCCTTCACCTTTTCCGCAGACGCCTTTACTATATCTATAAGCGTCTGTTCGCTTACGCCTGCCTTGAGTGCATCCACAGCCTTCTGCTCGAATTCCTCAGTCAGACGTTTGTCAGCCTTTCCCTCATGCTTGGCAACGAAGCAGCCCTTGCCCGCAACCGAGTATATTATCCCGTCTCTCTCTAATATACCGTAAGCCTTTGCCACAGTATTGGGATTCAGACCCAGTTCCTTTGCAAGCGCCCTTGCAGCAGGTATCCTGTCATTTTCTTTCAGTATACCCTTTGCGATATCACCGCAGATCCCTCGGCATATCTGTTCATATATCGGACTTCTGCCTGTTATATCTATTGTTATCACGCTGACACTCTCCTTTCTGTTTTTTTCGTTCTGTTGTCTTTTGTTTTGCTGTCTGCTTTCTCTTGTTCGCCCGGCTTTTTATATTTATCTGCCGATACAGTACTGCGTGTAACAAGTGTACTATGTGTTGTAGTACACTTGATATTATAATCATTTGCCCCTCACTTGTCAAGCCATTTTTTACAATTTCGTCGTATAGCACAAAATCCTGTTCGTATTTAAGTACATATTAAACAAACAATACAGCTTATCAGCTCTCAAACAAGCCTTTGTTATTGACTTAAAAAGGAAAATATATTATAATAAAAGGACAGTTAGTTTAACTCGCAGAAACGGGCAATGCACGCAATTATTGCTCGTAATATCAGTTTAAGATAAGGGAATAATAACATGACAACAAAAGAATGTATCAGAAAACGCCTGCTGCTTATGATACTGATGACGGCAGCAGCTTTCGTATTCCTGCCGTTCTCAGCTTTTGCAGACAGCGCAGCTTTCATCAGCACACCCGAAAGCGATGTGCCGCTGGGAACTGATTTCAACGTAACAGTCACCTTCAACGCTGACAGCCGTATAGGCACTGTACAGGCGGCCCTCAGCTACTCGGAACAGGATATCTCCTTCGTAAGCTCTGACTACGCTTACGGCAGCGGCGGCATTGTCAATATCAATGCATTTCCGCCCCGCGCTTCATCGAATATGATAGTCACGCTTACATTCCACGCACTGCGTCAGGGCTCATCAGCCATAACACTGACAAACGGTTCGATAATGTCACCCGACGGCACGATGCTCGCAGGTACGCTGTCTGATTCGGCTATGATAACCATAGGCGAGCCGAGAGATATCTCTCAGACAGACGACAGCGGCGACAGCCTTCCCGAACAGCCCGCAGGCGAATTACAGGCGTCGCTTAGATCGCTGAGAGTATCCGCAGGTGAGCTGAAACCTGCTTTTTCCCCGGGAATATATGACTACACAGTAACAGTTCCCCATGATGTTGATTACTTCGGAATAGACGCAGAACCCGCAGGACCATACGATACCATATGGTTCGAGGGTTCGGAATATCTCGCTGACGGTATAACCATCCGCACGATAACGGTCACATCGGGTGACGGCACAGTTTCAAATGTATACACAGTAACAGTCACAAGACTCCCCGAAGAAGAAAGCGAGACCGACAGCGAAGAAACGGTCTCTTCCGACGAAAGTTCTGACAGCACCGAAAGCACAGCAGTTACAACTGCTGCGGCAGACAGCTCGTCAAACAAAAATCAGGTCTCCCCGAGAGATCCTGACAGCCGGCGCACGGTTTCCGAAGAAGAACCCGAAACTATGCATGACAAGCTCGCTCCTGCCATGATAGCCGCAATAGTGGTCATACTCATTCTTATAGGACTGCTTGTGGTACATATAAATAAAAGATCGAGAAACAGACCTGGCAGCGGCACAAAGAGAAGAAATACAAAAAGAAAAAGATAAATACATACATTAAGGGGAGAATAAATATGGCAGGATATCCGAAAAGACCGAGGATAAAGATAAAGACCGTTAGACTGATAGCTGTTCTTAGCTGTATACTGGGCGTGATACTTGCATTTATCGCCATAGCCAATATAGACAACGATAGTATCTTCAACATACTTTCCGGTCTTATCATAGCGATCATCGTATTTGTGGTCATATTCATCGCAGTATTCTACAAATGCCCCCACTGTGGACGTGCTATACCGAAAAACAGCGGTGACAAATGTACCCACTGCGGCAAGTACTATGACTCGGATCACGAGTTGTATATGACACAACATAATACTCAAAAAACAGATAAAGAATAGAGCGAGAAGTCCCGCAGAGAAAAACTCTGCGGGACTTGTTTGTATAAAAAACTGCCGCCCGCTCAGGGACGGCAGTCATATATGCTTTATGTTCTCATGCGTCTTGCGAAGAATATTATAGCTGCGATACCCGCAAATACATAGCTCTTTCCGAGGATACCGTTATATTCGGTCCTTCCGCCGGGTATCTGGTCAAGATAGAAATCAAAATCTGTAAAGGAAGTGTCAATGAGCGATATCTCACCGGTCTCCGCCTCATCATCCTCAGACTGACTGATAACAGGCTGTGCCTCCAGCGACTGCTTGAAAAAGCAGCCTATGACAAGTCTTGTGCCGACAAATACCGATGCGATGATCACAATAGCTACCACAAGCGCACCGCCTCGTCCGAAGCCCTTTCCGAGAAGCAGATATCCGAAGAACGCGCCCGCAACTATAGCCAGTGCGCCGAAATATGAGATATATCCCGAAAGTCCGATAGCCACCCATATCGCAGTTCCCAGTGCGCCGCCCACAAGTGAGCCTATCAGACCGAGCACCATGTTTTCGTCGCTGTTGTTCGCAAGAGTCTGTCTGCGCTCACGGATAGGAACAAAGCCCTGATCGTTATACTTGCTGTAGCTGCCTGCCTGTTCATAAGCGTCACTGCTGTAGCGCTTGCCCTCAGCAGGCTGTGATGCCGCTGCCTGCTGCACAGGTGCAGTATCTGCCGCAGGTGCCGCCGACTGCATCGGTATGTTCGACTGTCCGTGATCGTCGCCGTAGCCCACTGTCTGTGCTGTCTGCTGATAGCTCATAGGCGTGACCGCATCCATGCCGATATCAGATGATACAGGCTGCTGATAGGAAGGCTGTGCCGCCTCTGCCTCCACCGTCTGAACAGGTGTCTGTTCTGCCGGTGATGCCGCTGTGTTTTCCGGCTTAGGCTGTTCACCGTTCATCTCGTCAGCCATAGCACTAAGAAATTTTCCGTAATCTCTCATGATACTTCATGACCCCTTTTCATATTCTTAAATAAAATAAAAAAACATATATATAATTATACCACAATGTCCCAAATAATGTCAATAGCCGACCGCAAAAAAGCAAGGCTTATTTGCCGCAAAAAGCACAGCTTATTTGCCGCAAAAATCACAGCCTATTTGCCGCAAAAAAGCCGACACTGTAAGCGTCGGCTTTGCACATATTATTTTACTATACAGTACGCCTGACTGCGCACCGCCTTAAACATATATATCCTGCCGCAAATGCCGCCGCCGATATCACCAGCACAGCAGCAGTCACAGGCAGCACTTTGGGGTATGATAAGGTTATTATCTCGTTGTAATAATAATTTGTATCGATGTCAAACTTATATGTGCGGAGGAACGCACTTATAAATTTCCTTGCAAAAACGCTTGTCGATTCAAGCATAAGATTCACAAAGAAAAACACAGAAACTGCCGAAA
The DNA here is from genome assembly GCA_902797535.1 of uncultured Ruminococcus sp. GTDB lineage: Bacteria > Bacillota > Clostridia > Oscillospirales > Ruminococcaceae > YE71. The sequence continues at coordinate 8,350 of CADBTD010000221.1, forward strand.
GTGTGCTGCATATCATCCCGTATATCCCTGACCTGCGGTACATCGCATAAATAAACACAACCACCGAAAACAGCACGGTAAGCACAGCGAAAAGCAGCAGTGCGGAACGCAGATAGAATACACCTGGAAGCGTCCGACGATACAGGTCATACGGGACATACTCCATGCCTGCGGCTATCTCGGGCATCATAAGGTCTATTAACATATCGTGTATGTACATTGATGAGGAATCCCAAAAGAATATTGTGAATCTCACAAGCACATACCGTATCAGATGCAGCGCCGCCGAAACAGTCAGCGCCGAAACAGGCACAGACCCGAACATCGTCAGCATCATGCGGCGGCGGCTCACACCGTTTGCAGTAAACATACCGAATATCCCTCTAAGCATAAGCACAAAGAATATCACCGATGCCCCGGCAGCAAATGCTGTGATCATTGTCATATTGCCATTGGCAAACTGCCACTCCTTCATTTCCTCAAAGTATTCCCATACATCCATATCACGCTTATTATCCATGTAACTATGGACTATCACTTCGGGCTCGGTCTTTAAGTAATGCTTCACGATGAAGTACTCTCTTATACCGGGTATCGCTGCTATGACAGATGTGATAAGCATCACTGCCGCAGTCCCGCAGGTGATGAATAATATGCCGCCTTTTGATCTGAAAATATATCCGAACGTATTTTTCATATCACACCTCCCTGCTTCTTTCCGCGCACAGGCGCTCTTCTCAATGCAGCCAGGTATAACAGATACCCTGCGGCAAACACGCCGAGCCCCGTCATGATAAACGTCATCACACAGTGCGCATATGTGTATACCGGCTCGTCATAATAATCCCATTCGCTCAATAAGTCGTGATACAGCACAT